>JBOFQC010000981.1:0-9451 GCA_051660725.1 Thermoguttaceae bacterium | reverse complement strand
TAAAGTAATTCGGAAACTCAGTCCCTGCCGCGAGATGCAGCACAGAATCTCCGGGTCGTATGACTTGGAATTTTGTATTAAAATCGCTCGTAACTTCGACATTTGGGTCGGCACCATGTTCCAAAATTCGCAAGAACACTTCCGGCTTATTTTCAGGAAACGCCCAAAACAGCGGTGTCATGTTGCCTTTTCCTTTGGCGTTGACATCGGCACCATCCGCGACCAGTCGGTCAATTTCTTCCAAGTCCTTTGTTTCTATCGCTTTACACAGAGCGACAACTTTCGGGTCGTCGAAAAAATCTTCCGCTTTCCAGTTGAATTTTTCGTACCACGATTTTGAATCTGACAAATTTGGAGTTGGCATAACAGACAAAAGACTCTTGGCATCACATCCGGTCATCAATATTGATGCAAATAAGTTGGTGAAAATTATCGCACAGAATTTCATTTTGTATTGGTTCATTGGTTTATCCTTTCATTTTTATGGTCGGTAAAGTCCTTTGTCATTGAGAAGGCCGTAATCCGCCGCATTACAATGCTAAATAAAAGGTAGCTGAGTACAAACACAACAATATGCCCACACCAGAGAATCGGTCCCGCGACCGTTGCGCTCGCTTCTGCCCACCAATTGTACGATATTCTTGGATGCAAAGAATACTTTATCCACCACCATGATATTATAGCACTTACAGGAACGGAATAACACAAAACGCTAATAGAATACCAACGTAGCATATCCTTTGCAATGCCAACTGCACAAACTTTTGCAGCGGTTTTTATATCCAAGCCGTGCGTGGTGCCATTATTTGCTGCGGTGTCATTCTTGGCAATCGGATAACGAGAAAGCAGATTGTTGTGTCGACAAATCGCTATTGTCACTTGCCCCACCAATACAACCGGTAGCAAAAAAAGGCTAGCTATTACCGATGCCAGGTAAATGCCGACGATGGCTCCTTGAAATATGTTTGGTCCCGAAGGACCATACCATGTCACCATATACACAAGAACAGGGATAGTTGCAATAGCCAGCAGAGGGATGTAAAAATCCATAAATCGACGACAACATAGCCTTGTTTTGATATATGCGTTGATGTTTCGCAATGCAAAATCAATTACGACGGCAACGGCATAAATAGTGTACGCGATTGCAAACGGTGTTATCGAACTAAAAAAACCGGCATCGGTAAACTTTAATTTTGCAGCATCTACATCGCCGACGTATATCAAAAAAAAACGTAAGAATATTAAATACGCAGGCAGTATCACATACCCCAATAATATGTAGATAGTTACTGATTTCCAAGTGCGAGGTCCAGTGTGAAGCAAAATCTTGTACATGATGTGTTAGCCATGTTATGTTTACTCCAGTCTTACTGGTGTCAACTGAAAATATACCGTAACACGGCATAGCGGGAACATACTGTTCAGACATTAGTAGCTTCGCGTGAAGTGTTCCAACACCTAACTTCTTAAAAAACCGTGAACGGTTCTTAAATCTGATGTCAAACATTCTGACACCGGATCAATGGCAGCGTATTATTCCGGTCTAAGCAGAGGGAAAAGTATGACTTCTCGGATAGAAGCCGTATTCGTCAGAATCATCACGAGTCTGTCAATTCCGATCCCAAGTCCGCCGGCTGGTGGCATACCGTGCCGCAATGCCCGCACGAAATCGTTGTCCATTTTCGACATGCTGTCTTCTTCCTTTTGACCAGCAAGTTGGTTGCGGAACAATTCGTCTTGCAAATCGGGGTCGTTCAACTCTGTGTAAGCGTTTGCCAACTCCATGCCGTGCACGAAAAGTTCGAACCGCTCGGCAATTTCGGGATTTTCACGCTTCCGCTTGGTCAAAGGACATATACTTGCGGGGTAATCCATAACGAAAACCGGTCCGACAAGCGAATCTTCGACTTTTGCCTCGAAAATCTCGTTTCTGACAACGTCAGGATGCTTTCCATCCGGTTCGAGACCAATTGTTTTAGCGTAATCACGAACCGCTTTTTCGTCTGCCGGATCGATTCCAGTGTTTTCTTTAAACAACTCGAAATACGTTTTTCTCGCAAACGGCGGCGTGAAATCAATCTCTTTGCCGTTCCACGGAATGACGTAACCCTGTCCCGTTGCTGTGATTGCGTTTGTTATGATCTTTTCCGTAATATCCATCATTGAGCGGTAATCGCCGTAAGCCTGATACAGCTCCAACATTGTGAATTCCGGGTTGTGCGTCTGGTCGATTCCCTCATTTCTGAAAACGCGGCCCATTTCATACACACGTTCAATACCGCCTACCAACAGCCGTTTCAGGTGCAATTCAAGCGCGATTCGGACATACAGTTCGATTCCAAGAGCGTTGTGGTGCGTCACAAACGGTCTGGCAGCAGCCCCGCCGGCAATTGCGTGGAGAGTCGGCCCTTCCACTTCGACGAACCGTTCGTTTGCAAGCGTTTCGCGAATCGAGTGAACGATTTTTGTGCGGTTTAACATCCGCTCGAGAACCCCGTCCGTGTGAACCAAATCCATGTACCGCATACGTGACCGAAGCTCCGGGTCGGTGAGGCCGTGAAATTTCGCCGGCGGCGTTTCGATTGATTTGCTCAAAAAGTGCAGATTCTCCGCAAAAATTGACAACTCGCCGGTTCTGGTTTTCCGCAGTTCACCGTCAACACCAATAATGTCACCCAAATCGAAGCACTGGGCAAGCTCCCAATTTTTTTCCCCGACCTGACTGGCACCGATAAGAACCTGAATTTTTCCGGTCCAATCCCACAGGTCAAGAAAAATCAGCTTTCCTTTTTTCCGTTGTAGAATTATACGTCCGGCAGCACGCACTTTCGGACCAGACTGTTCGTGTGTTTCTTCGTTGACGATTTTAACTTCCGGCTCTTTAGTTCGTATTTCAGCGGTTGAAAGATGTCCGTCAAAGCGTCCGCCCCACGGATCGAAACCGAGTTCAACGATTTTACGCATTTTTTCGCGACGTGACGCTTCCAGCACAACCCCTGTTCCACTCGGTTGTTGGGTCTGATCCTGATTATTCGACGTGTTTTTTTCCTGAGTCATTGCCTTTACTTTTTTCTTTATTTGATTCTTTATCTTATCGTTGTCCAAATAAATGCGTAAAAATACACACTAACAGTATAATAATCGCTGATATTACGAAAAAGTCAAGGGCAACAGAAATCACGAAGATGCAGTAGTTGAAGTGCAAAAACCTTTTTAGTATAATTTGTGGGCAATTATTATCAACAAACTACAAACTATAAATTTCAATGAATTCTTTTAAGTGCAAGTGTAAAACCATTATCTTCGTCTTGTCCTTCATTTTAACAATATCGTTCGACTCGGCTGCGTTTGCTGACACAAATCATATTGGTGAAACTGGTAACACCGAAATCAAAAACGCCGTTTGGCCGCAATTTCTTGGCCCAAACGGAGACGGACACGTCCCGGCCGGAATGGCAATGCCGCTTAAATGGTACGAAACCGTTGACGAAACCGAGAACGAATCGCAAAAAAACAAATCCGAAAATATTATCTGGAAAACTGAAATTCCCGGTAAAGGGTGGTCTTCGCCCGTCGTTTGTGATAATCAAATCTGGTTCACGACAGCAACCGAAGACGGAAAAGAACGGTTCGCTGTTTGCGTTGATACCGAATCAGGAAAAATTCTTCACAATATTTTACTCATAACCGAGTCTGATCCGGCACCAATTGTCGGAACAAATAGTTATGCGTCGCCCAGTTGCGTTGTAGAACCGGGGCGTGTTTACGTTCATTTCGGTTCGCCGGGCACATTTTGTCTGGATACGAAAACTGGCGAAACAATCTGGGAACGCCGTGATATTCCTTGCGATCACAGTGTCGGAGCCGGAAGTTCACCGATTCCGTACCGCGATTTTATTATTTTCCACGCCGACGGAGTCGATCTGCAGTACGTAATCGCCCTTAATAAAGCTGACGGAAGCACCGCATGGAAACAAGATCGGTCTTATGATCTTTCCGGAGTTGGCAAGGATACCCAAAAATCTTTCAGTACACCGCTTTTGCGTCACATTGAAGACGGAGCAAGTGGCAAAAGAGACGTAATTTTGAGCGTTGGTTCCCAGACCGCTTACGCTTATGATCCAAACACCGGCGAAGAATTGGCTCAGTATCATTTTCCCGGCGGATACTCGCACGCTGCAAAACCTGTTGTGTGCGGCGACAAAGTGATTCTGAACACCGGATTTGATTCGCCTCGGTTCTTGTGTTTTCAATTACTGAAAAACGGAGCTTTAAAAAAAGGAATTTTAACAGACGCCGACATTATTTGGGACTGTAACAGAAATATTACTCCGGTTCCTACTCCAGTTGCCGTTGACGGTTATCTGTACAACGTTTCCGCAACCGGCGTCGCTTCATGTATAGATGTGGAAACGGGCGAAGTCGCGTGGTCGAAACGCCTCGGCAACGGCTTCTGGGCCTCAACGCTCGTTTGCGGAAACCGTGTTTACTTATTCGACGATTCGAATACATGTACCGTAATTGAGGCGAACCCGGAAAAATGCGTTGTGCTTGCGACAAACGAACTTGAATCCGGCTGTATGGCAACCCCGGCAATTAAAGACAACTCCTTGTTTTTAAGAACGAAAACGCACCTGTACCGAATCGACGACCTTGACGGAAAAGAAAATGCAAAAAACGAAACCAAAAGCAAATCCGACTTAAAATCGGCAAGTACTTCCGAGCAGAAAAATACGTTCCTTGCCCCTGCCCCGTTTTGGAAAGGAGAGTATATGAAAGGGGAATCTCTCTTTTTCATTCAGGAAAAGCCTGACTCGAAACCGTTTGCCAAATTGCTTTTTGCACCCGAAAAAATTCACGAAGTGCGGCTCACAAACGGAACCGAAAAGTTCGTTGCCGGGAAAGATTATACAATTGAGCCGGGCTCGAATCGAGTCGAGCTTACAGCGGATTCGCGGATTCCTTTCATGACAACGGAAGAGCTGTTTCCAAAGGCGGGTTCACCGAATTCGTACGCACACAAACTCGGAGACACGGAAACGAATCTGTTTTACAGTCCGACGCAGTTCGCACTGAATCAAGTGGAAGTCGACTACGACCACGCACCGACTCTTTGGAAAGGTTTCGTCCCAACACATACCGCAACTAATCTGCCGAAAACGGTTGAAAAACTGAAGAAAAAAGAGCCGCTTACAATCACATTTTGGGGTGACAGTATTACGGAAGGATTGGACAGCTCGGAAAATCACAAAATCGAGCCGTTTCAACCCGCATATCCGAAACTTGTCGGCACAGCAATTGCTGACAGATTTGACTCAAACGTAACGGTTCACAACCTTGCCGTTGCTGGTATGAATTCGCAGTGGGGAGTGGACAATGTGCAACGTGTAATCGAAACCGAGCCGGACCTGTGCGTTATCGCGTTTGGTATGAATGATGTGGGAGCCAGAAATCCCGGTTGGTATAAAGAAAACATCTCGAAAATCATTGATTCGGTAAAAGCGTCGAATCCTGATACCGAGTTTATTCTTGTTGCGACAATGTTAGGGAATAAGAATTGGGTACACGTTCCAGAAGAAATGTTCCCGATTTACCGCGATTCTTTAGCCGAACTGTGCGAAAACGGAGTCGTCCTTGCCGACCTTACAAGTATGTGGGCCGACCTGCTGAAAACCAAGAGTTTTTACGATTTGACCGGAAACGGTCTGAATCACCCGAACGATTTTGGATTTAGAATTTACGCAGAAGTAATTCTGGAATTGCTTAATTAGGCGTATATTTACGGGTGTTAAACAGCGAGCCGCCAACGTCAGTTGGCGGGTAAGGTCTACCCAGTCTAACAATTTTGCCGCCACTAAATACGTCGTACAAAAATTCTGCCGGCCCGATAAATAATATTGGGACCAGCTAGAACATCAATATTATCATCTGCGTCAAGTCCGATAACAGCGTCTTTTGAGTTAACAGCGTTTCGCAGTAAATTTAATCGGTTTGAGTCCGAATCTGACGTATTTTCAAAAGTTGGAAGTTTATTATTCAAAGCCGCGTTTTTAGGCTCTAATAGACTGGAAATCGCGTCGTATGACTTGTTATCGTCCAAAAAATCCAACGTTTTTGACGAAGCCTGCGACTCCGTAAATTTGGCGAGAAGAGAGCTGGTATTCTCACGTTTTTGCGTGCCTTCTGTTCCGTCATCGTCTAATTCAACACTTCCGTAAAGCTGAGCGTACATGCTGCTGTTCTGACTTATTGTACGTATAGCTCGGTTGGTATAAACGTTCACCAAGTGACTTTTTACCCAGTAAACTCCTTGCAAGGTCAAAAATAGCAGCATTGTAATTGTTGCTACCGGAAAAATGAAACTGCTGACCTTCACTCTGTCTAAACCTTCTTGGGAGTCGAGATTTCCGTACACTCTTGGTAACTCGAGCGAATCCGACAGCGCAGGCAACGTATTTTTTGTGTTTGGGTTAATTATTAAACCTGCTTCGAGTTTTACGTCATGCACACTTGCTTCATTTGTTTTGGCTTTTGTTGTGGCCCCGGTAATTGCTGCGATTTCTGTTTTTGCGTTTACTTCGGTTGACTTTTTCGTTTTAATTTCGACTTTTTCGGAGGTTTGGTTGACGGTGATGTTTGTATCGATTTCAGACCAGATCGAATCGCATGAGCGTTTGGCCAAGCCGACTGGAGCAGGGAATGTTTTTTCAAGGCCACTTGAATAATCTTCAAATGGAGCAATTTGTTCACGGATTTTAGCAAGGTCTTTACGAAGTGCGGCATTTGATTCAAGTTCACGTTCAAGCTTCTGCTCTTCGTCTTTTTCAAGTGCGCCGGCAATGTAACCGATTAGTATTTCTCGACGTAATTCATCCATTATTTTTTGGACGGTAAACACCCTTATACCGGGATTTTGTAAAACCTTTTGTTTATTTGTTTGCCTTACCGTAGCACGGCATGGCAGTTTACGCTTGGACGGCATGACGTGAGTTGGCTCCAACTCGGGCCAAAAAAATCACGCCTTTTAATATTTTGCCAATTGTATCAAATGCAACTTTAATTTTGCTTTTAACGGTTCCGAAAGGTATATCAAGGAGCGTTGCGGCTTCCCGATAAGTTAATCCTTTGAAGTACACAAGGTGAATAATCTGCTGCGACACTTCCGGAAGCGTTTGAATAGCTTTATGTAAAAGCTCTTTTTCTTCTAAATCTTGTGTTTTTTCTGCCGGACCTGCGTCTTGGTCTTCCAAAACATTAGCAAGGTCGAAAGCACTGTCATCGTTTGAGCCGTAAATATAATCAATGCTCAAAGTCGGTTTTTGCTGTTTTTTCCTGTTATTATCAATTGCAACATTTATCGCTATTGTGTAAAGCCACGGGAGGAATTTTCTTCCTTCTTCAAACTTGTCGCAATTTTTGTGTACCTGGAAAAAAGCCATTTGAAAAGCGTCTTCCGCATCTTCTGTATTACCAATATATCGGCGTAGATAAGCGAAAAGTTTCGTCTCGTAACGATTCACAAGTTCTTCGAACAGGTACCGATTACCGATTTTTCTGTATTCGAGTAATAAATCTTCGTCGCTCCATTCTGCAAAGTTGGCATAATTGGAAATATCCGCCCCGAATTGGGATTCGCGGCTTGTTTCGCCCCCAGAAAACTCCTTGTTTTGCAATGCTGACTCATTTGCGTAGGCGAAATTTTCATTTGAATTGAATTTGTTTTCAGAAACTGAGCATAATCCTTTACGTTCGCAGTACATGGCTTTTCGATATTGGTAGTGGAAAGAACCGAGTCCTTTCCCTGTTTGTAATAATAACATTTAATACCGCTTCTTCCAATAGAGAAAATGTGGTATTCACTTACGCTTGAAGATAGATGCAATCGCTGTGCCAATCTTGCGGTTTTTCTTCTCACGGCAGTAAAAACATTATTTTTTTTGAGCCACTTTCTTAAAATACGCTTGATTTTTAAGGGTTTAACGCTTTTTTACTTTTAATTTCGTTTAATAATAATTTTTATTCCCACGCCCAATATTTACTAAACAAGAGAACAATTTTTGTAATTTTTGCAAATAATGGCTACTCGACCAAATGTAAATTTGTAAATTTTATTTTCCGTTAATATCAAGAAGCCGTGTAGAATTAAAATTACTCCAAGTAAACGTAACACAGTATTATTATATGAGTGAAAAATACCAAAGGCAAAGAAAAAAGTACAACAAAAAAAGACGAGCGATTTAATGCACATTCTGATTATTACTGTTTTACCGAGTGTTCATTCTGTTCGTTACGTACCAACAGTTCCTATCTTGCGCCATATTCCTGTCGTATAAGCACCTGAATGTAACTTTTGTCGGGAAAGGCGTTTTTAGCTTCTTTTCACAAATTATCTGTGCCGACAATATGACAAGTACACTGCCTGAAGTAGCGCGACAGCCAAATTTAAATTTGTCAATTTTGTTTAGCCGCTGATCCTGGATCAGCGTTTAGTCTCAAATTTACTTTAGTGCGGTGTGCCGAGGATGACCCTTTCGTTACAGAAAATTTTAGGACGAGGCAACTTGCGTTTGGATGGCAGGTTTCGTCCGACTTGGATCGGGTCATCAAGGATAGGCGAATTCCTAAAATAATCGTCACACAATGTCGGGGTCAGTTTTTTCCGGCAATTACGAAAAAGGAACAGGGATCGCAGCAGGATTGCTGTACAAAAAAAGTTCCAAGAGAAAGGATTCAGTCACAATGTCAGGACTCTACATTTCATCTAATGTAACGGCGCTCGGTTCGCAAATAAATCTCCAGAGGAATATGGGGCAGTTGACCGAGATCATCACGCGTTTAAGCACCGGTTTGAAAATAAACTCGGGCAAGGACGACCCTTCCGGCTTGATCGCAAGTGAGCTGTTAAAGAGCGATATAACGGCAACGAAGCAAGCGATTCAAAACACTACGAAAGCGAATAGTGTAGTCGCCATTGCCGACAGTGCTCTTGGACAGATATCGTCACTGCTTAACGACATTCGTGGGCTGGTAAATGCTTCTGCGAACACCGGCGGTATGACAGCCGACCAGATTGCGGCAAACCAACTTCAGGTCGACGCGTCAATTGATTCGATTGACCGAATCGCGAAGACCACGAATTACCAGGGCCAATTGCTGTTGGACGGATCGTTTGCGTTCACCACGAAGGGGGTGGATCGAAATCTTATCAGCGATCTGAACATTAACGCCGCGAATTTCGGCATGTTCCCGTCAGTCGATCTTACGATTGATATTTTGAAGGACGCTGCCGAGGCGAAGCTTACGTATGCTTACGGTGCGCTAGCTGAGGCGTCGGTTATAGAAATCGGCGGAAACCTCGGTAAAAACATATTCAAGTTTGACGCCGGTGCCACGGTTGACAGCATGGCCCGGGCGATCAATGCGTTGTCGGACTCGACTGGTGTCGTCG
>JBOFQC010000980.1:0-2596 GCA_051660725.1 Thermoguttaceae bacterium | reverse complement strand
AGGTGAACGGTCGCAGCCCATTGGAATGGCTTGTCGAGCGGTATAAAATAACGACGCACAAAGAGAGCGGCATTGAAAACAACCCGAACGATTGGTGCGTCGAGACGGGCAACGAACGGTACATTTTCGACCTTGTGCCCCGACTGGTAACTCTCGCCGTCGAAAGCCAAAAGATCATCGAGGGTTTGCCGAGTTGGGAGTAGGGGAATGCAATTCAGGAGAAATTGTTGACATGAGTAGAGATGGAAATAAAATTGAAAGCATTGCTGTCAATGCTGTGTCGCAACAAATAAATGGTTATGATTTGCTGCAACCATGTCTTGCAACGAATGACAAAACGCCGTTTTTTGATGGATATATTTTGGTTTACAAGGAACCAAAGCAGACAAATGCCAATTATGAGTCACGAATTGCAGTCCAAATTAAGGGACGGGAAGTTTCCCGTTTTAGCAAAGAAAACAAGTGCAGTTTTTCAGTCCGAAAATCCGAACTGAATGCGTTCTGGCAAGAGGGAGGCGTTCTATTCTTTGTCGTTGAAATACATAAGTATCAGAAAAATGCACACAAGATTTATGTGCATGAATTGCTGCCATTTAATATTAACGCATACAACAATGGAATAGCAAAAAACAAACAACAATCGATTTCAATTCAATTACGACAACTCAAAGAGGGGCAATTGCAACTCGTGTGTCAGAATTTCCTTGTCGACAAAGAAAAACAGGCACATAAGAATTTTCTTCCAGTCACCAAGATTAAGGGATTTGAATCGTTGAATTTGTCAATACTAACAGGATGCCAAAACACTGCTGGTTGGAACAAACACATGCTCGATGGTAATCCTCTTTATCTTTATGCCGAAGACCAAAATGGATTTGAAATACCTATTGGAAATATACAACAGGGGATTTTACAGATGATATCTCACGACGAGGTATTTGTCGGAGAAAAATCGTTCGGAAAACTCTATGCTAAAGATGTGTTAGATAAAAATGGTCATTATCTACAGTTTGGGGAATCCTGTAAGTTTTTACCAAATGGAGAAATGAAGTTTTCAGAATCTGGCTCATTAGATAACAGAATCAAAGATATTGACTTCATTCTCCGTATTTGCAATGGTGAAACAATATCTCTTGGAAATAACCAGTTATCAGATTGGAGTTTGAATTCATCAGAACACGAGCTCAAAATACATGAGCTGAAACAAACATATGAATATCTCAAAACGATAAAACAGGGATTGGATTTTCTAGGCATGAAAGGACCGGTGGACATAACAACTTGTACTGACGATGACTTGTATAAGATGTTCTTGTATGGAAAAAGCATTTCAGATGGCTCGAGATGCTCTGTTAAATTCAAGAATGAAGGCATTAATATTTTGCGATTCGGCGATTACTATTTTGCGGTCTTTTATCACCAAGCAAAAATCATCAATTTTTTCAGCCGAGAGTTCTACAAGAAAACGCAGACGATTATCAAACTCAATGAAAACAAAATTATTCCTATAAGCATTTATTGGATGATCAATACGGAATATATTACAAAGGCTGCAAATTTCGATGGAGAGGTGGTAATGGAATCCATTCGAGATATACCGTTCTCACTTTTTATTGGATGTCATTATACCCAACTGCTTTTGGAATCAATCAAAGCAATAGATGTTTCTCCGAGGAACAAAAGTATTTTAGATTTTGCAAATAATTTGGCTGATTACTTGATTGAAAACGAAGATAGCATTATCCACCGTCTCAATAAGTTACAGATCAAAAAACGAGTTGGTTCTCTTGATGCAGCAGATACGGATTGGCTTTTGACAGAAAGCAAACTGCCACACGAGGCTCGCATTTTGTGTGGAATAGCAATACTGCTCGATAATTCAAAATTATTTGAGGAACAATTCGCCAATTTGTCAGAGACGAAACAAGAAGAATTTATGGGATATCCAATAATGAAACTTTACACACAGCCTGTTCAATAAATTTTGCAGTTATATTTGAAAAGTCAGGCTTATCCGCACGCTGTCCGGCTCAAATAGCGTGCCATCCCGTGTTTTTCGCACCAAACCGATCTGCCCTTTTGCAAGTGCAATATTTTTCAGTCTCGAAAAAATTTTTCGCCGGGGTAACTTGAACTTTTTTCCGTTTGTGGCAAAATGGTTTCGTTGTTTGAAGGCAACATTTGTCGTGCCTGTCGCGGAGCAATCTGCGGCAAGAATCGTCGTCCGGCAGAAACAAAGCCGGAGTTGCGAAGAACCACCAGACTTTCAGTTGGCTGATTAACCGTCAGCGGAATACTGAACTTTTGGCTTCCGAGCCGCGATTCGAAGCGTTAAGACGTTGGCATTTTATCATCGTCGTCCGGTGGGCGGCAACAGGGCTGGACTGCTTACTAATCCGGCACAAGGAGACAAAGACTCATTTTTTAGCAACTCAATTTCCGCACGGAAATTCCGCTTGCTAGTGCTTTGTTAATCTAAAAACTTTGGATACAGTGATTCGAGTTTTATTCTTGCGTTATCTACTGTGAAGTGCCACTGGACACCCTTTTGATCTGCATTACGTGCGTTGGCCCAAGACTCAACCGCCATTCGTAA
>JBOFQC010000979.1:0-8037 GCA_051660725.1 Thermoguttaceae bacterium | reverse complement strand
ACCGCAGCACAATGTTTTTATTTTTAACTTCTTCCGGGAACTTGGTTTTCACCGTTTCGTAAATATATTTCGACATAAGTTGGCAGGTGTCGCAGCCCGGCACTCGGTGAAAATAAATCACCTGTAAAAACTGCTCCGGTTTTTGGGCGTCATCGTTGACACCAAGCGATTTGTCGAGATGTTCATCCGTCATGTAATACGGCGGCTTGGATTCGTTGGCGTCATCTTCAGCGGCAAATGCTGAGACGGTGATACCGCAAAATAATATACTGCCAATAATTGGTGTGATTGTTTTCATGGTAGACTTATTTGTTAATAATGTTTTCAGACCTGTGCAAATTTTTCGCGTTACCAAAAAATTTTAGAATAAAATTTCCTCGTCGTCTCCGAAAATTATTTCCTCAGAGCCTGTTTCAACGTCGAGGGTTTTCCATTCGAGCATTGCGTCTATTTGTTCTTTCAGCATTGTTTTGAAAGCGGCGTCATCTGTGTATAAATTCCAAGCGGCGTCAGCGAGGTTTTTGCCGGAAACGATTTGGCCGTCTTTGACTTCAAACAGCACGACACTTGCGGTTGCCACTTTGAATCGACATGCAAAATCAGCGGCTTCCGGCTGTTCGTAATTCACTTCCTGAAATGAAATTTGCCTGGAATTTAATGCTTCAGCAAACTCTTCTTGAAGCAATTCGTTCGTGAGCCGTTTCATTGTCAAGCAAGTCGGGCACCGCGTGGTTGCGTGGGTGCATACAACGTTCAGCCCATCAGGAAACTGAATTGGTGTCACTTCTCTGAACTCTTTACCGACTTGCACGGCAAGCGTGACACCGGCAAACAGAAGCAGAATTGCTGTTATTATCCGTCTTGCGTTTTCTTTCATTTTTTTGTGTTCATGGCTTTGAATTTATGATTTAAGCATTGCAACAAGTTGGGCCACATTCGGGACCGTACCGCTGCATTTCAGCTTGCCATCCACGAGCATTGCTGGTGTTACCATGACACCGAGCGCAGTGATTTGTCCAATATCTGTGACTTTTTCGAGTGTGTATTCATGTCCACTTTGCTTTGCCGCTTCTTCAGCAAGTGCCGCTAGTTTTGTACATTTTGCGCAACCGGTTCCGAGAATTTGAATCTTCATTTTGGCTTTCCTTATTTCTTTATTTGTTTTTACAGCAGAGATACAGATGAGACAGAATTTTTATTGAACAAAATATCCAAAAATTAGCCCACTCACAGCACTTAGTGAAGCGACAAG
Source organism: Thermoguttaceae bacterium (assembly GCA_051660725.1). Taxonomy (GTDB): domain Bacteria; phylum Planctomycetota; class Planctomycetia; order Pirellulales; family Thermoguttaceae; genus JAVBSX01. The sequence goes on along the minus strand of JBOFQC010000979.1, from coordinate 6,785 downwards.
CAGTACGAACACAGTAGCCTTCTTTGCACCGAGATATTTTCCAATCACGATAATACTCGGTAATGATAACGTTGGACCAGCAAGTAGTAACGTCAGTGCTGGACCTTTTCCCATGCCGAGATCAAGCAATGCCTGCATAAGCGGTATCTCGGTAAGTGTTGCGAAATACCACAGTGAGCCGATAATGGAAGCAATCGCGTTAGCTTGGACTGAATTGCCACCGACATATCTTGCAACAATCTCGGCTGGTAATAACGATGCAACAAATCCGGTAACAAACACACCCCCGAACAAAAGAGGAACAATTTGTTTCGAGAAGGTCCATGTCTGGTCCATCCACTCGACAAGTTCGTCACGCCGGAACCATCGGACGATCATGACACCGAGAATTATCGCACAAGCCGCACAAAAATACCAGCGGTATTCAAAAACCGTTGCTGCAAAACGGTAACTTTCCGGCACATTACTGTCAATTTGCAGCACTCTATCAGTATGGATCAAAAAACGATTACCGGGAAGGAATAAATCCTGTATTTCCGGCGACATCGTATCGAAACCACTGATTGCATTTTGAACTTGAAACGTCAAATCGCCACTTGTTTGTTGCGTGATTGAAGTGTCAAGTTTCAGTTCGCCTAGAATAATTATATTCTGCTTACCTGCGATATTGTCAAGATGAGTCAGTACTGAATCAGCTTTGATTGTAAGTATTTTAGTACCGGGATTGACCCAATCGCTGAAAACCAGAAATGTAACCATTACAACGAGAAACGCTGCCGTTTGCCATAATTTTCGCCCCGAAGGAATCGGATCGGGTAACTGCATCGTCGCGGCAATTCGTTCCTTTTCACTGCTACGAAAAATAAAAGCCATGAGAAGACCAACAACTATACTCATAACTATGGCAACGATGGTTCGCGTGACACCGAGTTGGATACCGAGGACTCGTGCTGTCAAAAAAATTGCCATGACATTTAGCGCAGGACCGGCACAAAGAAAAGTGGCCGCTGGACCAAGCCCGGCTCCAACTCGATAAATTCCAGCGAACATCGGCAAAACGCTGCATGAGCAGACGGCAAGAATTGTGCCGGAAATTGACGCGACGCCATAAGCCTCTATTGGGTTAGCTTTGGGGCCTAAATGTCGAAGAATCGTCTCTTTTGAAAGAAATGTCGCAATTGCTCCTGCAATGAACATAGCAGGGACCACACAAGCAAGTGTATGATAAATTGCGTACCATTGTAGCATCCGAAAGGCGTCAAGAATGGCATCTTGTACTTTTGGTAATCCGATAGGCATAAAATACGCTGTCAGAAATATCGCTAGTAGTGCCAGAAAAATTTTCAGTTCGCGATTCATTGATTATTCGGTCGTTTGGCTTTTTATACAAATATTGTAGTAAAAAAATTTTATGTTTTGTCAGACAAGACCGTATCGAAACAGTTCAAAAACTGTATTAAGCATGGACATGTAAGACTATAGTAAACATTTTTACCTCGTTTATCACAAACAACAACACCAGCATTTTTCAAGACCGAGAGGTGCCTGGAAATAGTGGAGAAGTCGATCTCAAACATTTCGAGCAGAACGCAAACGCACTGCTCTCCTTCGCCGAGTTTTTCGACGATTCTGAGTCGCGTCGGGTGAGCAAGTGCTTTGAAAATTTCCGCTTTCTGCTCAACTGAAAGTGTTTCTGATTTGGTTGCTTTTTTCATATTCATTCTTTAACTTCATGGTCGCTTACACTGCATTTTGTATCGGCAAAACGAGTATTGACCTTAAATACATTTGGCATTTTAGCCAAATAATCTTGCGAGTCAAGCCCCTATTACTTTTTTCTGCTGGCGTTTGTTAGCACATTTGTGCTTGCGAGAAAAAATTCGCAGAGTAAACAAAGTATTCTATTTCCCGATACTTTCACCAAGTTTTTCAGCTTTGGCTAGACCATCAGTCTGTTTTATCGCTCCTTTATCGAATACATTCGTGACGATCAACTTGCCGAGATCGGTCCATTGAAGGTAATCGACCATTAAATCATACGTTTTTACCAAAGCATCGAAACCGTTTTCATTACTGTCTTCACCACAAGCTAAAAGAATGCACTCTTTCTTGAATGGTTTCTTAGCTACCATGAATGAGTAAAACTTATCAATTGCGGCTTTCAATTGTGCTGACATTGTGAACCAATAAAGTGGTGTCGCAAAAACTACAATATCTGCCTTTTCCAACATCGGAGCTAGGTCATTGAAGCCATCTGAAAATACGCACGCAGTCCCTTTCGTGAAACATTGATCACACACTTTGCAACCATTAATCGTTTTTTCACCAGTTGAAAAACGACTAATCGTGTGTCCTGCACGTTCGGCTCCAACTTTAAAAGCATCAGCCATTAAATCGGTATTACCACCTTTGCGAGGGCTTCCGGTCAAAATTAAAATATTCTTTTGCATGAATTTCCTTTCGTGTGTTGGTTACGTATTATGACTGATCATCAGAATTATTATGCCGAGTCGAAAAGCATCGACATCAGTCTGTAAGCATCAGCAGAAAAAAATGTTTACAATGTATTACTGGTTACGTAAAAATCCGAATAGCAAGTTGTCAAAGACCTGTCCGTTTTTTGTCCAATACCGCCGTTGACGCCCTTCGAATTCGAATCCGCATTTTTCCATGATTCGTTGCGAGCCAACATTTGCATCGAAACAATCGCCGGAAAGACGGCTTGCTTTGAGTTTTTCGAATGCGTAGTCCATGAGAAACCGACACACTTCTTCGCCATAACCTTGCCGCCAACATGTGTCGTCGATAGAAAATGTGATGGTATAATTGCCCACCGTAAAAGGAACCGGTAACAATGCACATTGCCCGACGAAAAAACCATCTTTTTTACGAATCGTGAAAATATGTTCGTTCGGAAGCTCATTCTTTTCAATGGATGAATGGATCGACTCGACAAGCGGTGCAAAATAGGCTCGTGTTTCATCTTCGCTATTTGGACCGAAAAATAAATAACGGCAAACCGGCTCTTTAGCAAGCATTTGTGCAATGTCAGGAATATCATCAATTGTGATGTACGAAAAAAATAGGCTCATGGAACTTCAAAACTAATTGGATTCGCATGTTCTGCTGAGAGATAAATGTGCAAAAGTATATTATAATCAAATGGTAGGTAAGCGTCGAGACTGTGAAAAAAGGTGTGTAAAATACCTTGAAGCATGATAAACTCCAACGAAGATAAATTGGTAATAATGTCAAGAATATTCGAGAATACGGCAACAACTTTAACTTAGTTCTTGCAAGATGTTACCGATATCGATGTCCAGCAAAAATGGGCTATATTCAGTAAAGAATCAGGTCTTACGCCTCATACATCATATCGGATTAGAGCTTTTTTCTACTTTTACATTGATCTACATTTTGGCAGTGGCGCGCTCCGATTGGAATTTTAAATAAAATTTCCCGGTGATCAGTGTTCGCTGAGACTCACACTAAAAAACTTACCTTTTTTCCGGGGGGTGGACGGTGCGTGAAAACGAGCTAAGAGCCTACCTCAAGAAGCCGACACGGGGCAACGGAAGGGCTAAAAAAGGGGAAAAACTCCGTACTTCCGTATGCCGGGTTTTCAGCCAGAAGGTTATCGGTTCAAAAAAACCGCCGCAAATGTGTCAGATACCGGCATTTCAAAGGGATCAGAAATACTGCAATCTTTTACTGCTAAAAAACCGTTCACTGCTACGTTCTTGGTAAAGTTTGCGCGTACCTGCGACTATTTGCGCGTTTTTGGGTTTTCAGACCGGGTAGTAAGGGGTCAAAAGCCAAAAAGAAAACTAGCGAGTTTTTTCGCAGAGCCTAGAAAACAAGGGGTTTTAGCGAAGAAACGCTCAAGAAATAAAAAATGGAGGATAACGGGCTCGAACCGATGACCTTCTGGCTGCCAGCCAGACGCTCTCCCAACTGAGCTAATCCCCCATTGCGTAAATGCGAAGAGTAATCACCCCGCATAATACTAAAATAGACCTGCGTAATTTACACCGCGAACCACCATTCGTCAAGGGGATACCTAAGTATTCAACATGCCAAATTGATCCGACCAACTCGATCTTAATCACTCCAACGGTATCGACCTTATTTTGTCCCGTATCTCAGACGCTTTTTCGTACTCCTCTTTACTAATCGCCTCCTCAAGCTCTTTTCTTAACCGAATAAGTATTATCCTCTCGTCCTCGGCTTTTCCAACTCGAAGTGGAGATTTCCCGACATGCTCAACACTGCCGTGAATACTCAAAATCAAAGGACTAAGCTGTTCGTCAAAACAGACGTAATCGTTCGGACATCCCAAACGACCTCGTGTTCGAAAATCGAAAAATGTTATTCCGCAAATCGGACATGTTTTCTGGTCGATTCCTTTAAGCTCCTCCGACGCTTGGCTGAGCGAAACCTGCTCCGTCATGTTTTGCGAAAGCGTTGCCACTAACTCCGAAGTCGTTTCTGCCAATTCACCTGATCCATTAAGATAACTTCTGGCATGCTCCTCACACAAATGCAATTCGTGCGGTTTATTACCCGTCAGTTCGGTTATATGAAACGACGCAGGACGTTCACATTTTTGGCACTTCATTTTTTAATTCCAGACTGTTGGAAACGCTGATCTCGGATCAGCGGCTAAACAAAATCGACAAATTTAAATTTGGCTGTATAATCACTTTAGTATATAAAAAAACCTCGGAAAGGCTGCGTCCCAAGGGGGGTGAGGACACGTATTCTTTTCTTTCCGAGGAAAAAGGACAAATCAGCCGCATAGACGATCCTTGCCAAATGCGGCAGCTGTACCCACAAAGGGGCAAATGCACCGACAAAAAATAAGGAGAGTAACTTTTCGCCGGTATTTTCGAAGTGATACGCCAACCTCCTGCCAGCTTAAACACTACGTGGACCGCAGAGTATTTTCATGTGGACTAATCCATAATACTCCAGATGCAGGTCCTACACATTGCTCTCGTGCGTCCGTGCACAAACATATGCAATGATCTAAAAAAGAATAATGCATTCTGAATGTTCGGTCAATACGGATTATAGCGTTTTTAGAAAAAATCCTTTAAAAACTGGATACGGCCAAGAAAAAATTATTAAGAAAAGTCAAATTCATACTAATAAAATTTGGTAATAATAAGAATTTTACCAACCGAAATACACAAGAAGAAAATCGGGGGCGGTGTTATAATAAAGACCAACCGCCCAACCCGATAGGGATAAAATCGTAAGTGTTTTTAGACACGATGAATTACGTGACGAACAACACCCCAAACTTTTAGATCAGACGAATCAGCCAATTTTATTAGCGGAAACTTACTATTCTCTGCTTTGAGTGAATATTTTTTCTCCTTAACAATCAATCGTCTTACGGTGAAATCATTTTCAACGGTAACGACAACGATATCGCCGCTTTTCGCTTCAATTGATCTGTCGACGATAAGAATATCTTCTGCAAAAATCCCAGCACCAACCATTGATTCGCCAGTTACGCGAACGAGGCTGGTCGAAGCAGGCCGCGGAACCAACAAGGCAGAAATGTCAAGTCTTTGAACTTTTGCCTCATCTGCCTGCGATGGATAACCCGCTTGCACTTTTGTTTCAAAAAGTGGAAAACACAATCCTTTACGTTCAATAAAGGACATAACTCTGTCCACATACGAAACAGGAAGGCGAACTGCTTTCGTTTGTTCACCAAACTTTCCGGTTCCTTTCGGACGTCCAGCACCCCTTCTCTTTCCACCGCGCAATGACGGCGAAGAGGCCGATACTGACTTTTGTTTCATCGTTTTAGTCTTTGAATACTTTGGTCCCATAATTTTCTCTAAAAAAGGAGGCTTTACTTAACTGACAACAAAAAAACACACTACTACGGCATTATTTTTGTTTTGCGTTTGAAAAAGCCTCAAGCAAAACCTGGATTAAAATTTTGTCCAACGAAACTGTAAAATCATTGTCGTACAGTGATGCGGGCATGTCGCAAGTTATGCCTGTTACACCACATATATTTTATCATCCAAAAAGTATGATTTAAGTACAAACAATTAGGAGTAAACTCTTATAATACGACTATTTACAGAATAAAAATTATAGCAAGTTTGAAAAAAAAATAAATACCCCCGTCGCTTTGAGACAAGCAACAAAAGCATTAAAAATTATAGTCATACTTGCTTGCATTAGACGTTTATTGTATGTTGCCTTAGATGGTGTTTCGTTGTACTGAAAATCATACTTTTATTAATTTTTACGTAACCTTATATATAATTCGACATAGCATACAGTTCGCCACTCAAGTTATATGAAAAACGATTTGCTAATTATCTCGGACATAAGCGTGCCTGAACAATTTTCGATCATAAAACAAAAAATGGAGGCAGATTTCCCCTTCTTCAAAATTTCTCACGGATACGTCAACGGTACTGCTACACTTACAACCGAAAACGGCGGACAAAGATTCTTCTGTATATACAAAGGTTGCGGTGAAGTTTTTCTGTCTGCCGGATACAGAACACAAGAAGGCGACGGTGCGCCGCTACCCCCGGATTTTTACGTGCCGGACGAACTCGACCCACAACTTTTCGAGCTTCTTCGTGTCATTCAAAACGGTATTGCTTCAGTTACGACAAAAGCTCGACCTCCAATTGACGCAATTTTGCACAGATTATTTTTTTACAACAAAAACACCAAAAACGAAAATGACAATTTAGACAACACTAATATAAAAAATTTCGTCTTCTGCGGAGATATTACTGGTG
>JBOFQC010000978.1:0-1896 GCA_051660725.1 Thermoguttaceae bacterium | reverse complement strand
TTACGAATGGCGGTTGAGTCTTGGGCCAACGCACGTAATGCAGATCAAAAGGGTGTCCAGTGGCACTTCACAGTAGATAACGCAAGAATAAAACTCGAATCACTGTATCCAAAGTTTTTAGATTAACAAAGCACTAGCACAATAATACATCTTTCAATATTAAATTCGGAATTTCATGCGTTACCCAAAAATACTGATGCATTATTAGTATTACCAAACATTCAATGCTTGCTCATCCATAGTACTAACAGTACGACAAATGCAGAACTTACACAAAATGTTATTGCTAATATGGATCGATACCCACGTTTGCGGATGCTCGGTATTAGCAACACTGGTGTGCAGCGATTTACGCAACAGGCTGCGGCAAAGGGCTTATGCGATTCTTTCAGAACGCTACTGCTTCTTGAATGGAATCAAAACGCAGCTTTGGACCAGTGGATAAAAAACACTGCTTCAGAACACAAAATTGAAGTGGATTATTATGACGCTTGGCTAGATAGAAATGCGGCTATGGCGACCACAGTCCCCCTCCTACCAGAGGAGGCTGTTATCTCTGTCCAAATGGTGCCCGCCCAGTCAAAAATGGAGGACGAGACACCGAAATCGGCGAAAAAATGAATGACGCGTTTTTCGTACATGACGGCTGGCAGGTGGTGTTACGCCAAGCGAGCCGCCAACGTAAGTTGGCGGGTTTTGTTGGGGCCGAACGCCGTCGGCGTTCAAGAATGGTAGAAACGAATTGCCCACAAAAAACACACACAACTCCGTCGGAGTTGAATAATGGTCGCCGATATTGAACCCCGAATGGGGTTCTCACGTTTTTGATGTTCGTGTTGCTACCATTATTCAATCCCGACGGGATTGTTGTATTTTCGTTACGTTTGTTGCCGAACAAACCCGCCAACTTACGTTGGCGGCTCGCCACATGAAACCCAGCACTGCGCGGAGTACCGCTTCCACTGGGCTACAAAAAGGACACTGCGATGCAGTTACGTTATTTCAATATCGGCATGAAAGACCATCCAGTCCGTGAACGGGTACGAAAACTTTGATTACTTTATCGCAGGGAGATTATTTGTGGGCGCAAAAAATGGCAATGATCGAATTAAAGGCTTTTCATGTAATCGAATTGCGATGTTTTTTGAAGTAATGATATGCATTATGCAATCATTATATCTGTGCATGGCCATCATCGGAATTCCTTCAGCTTTTTTTACTGTAGCTCCTTCCACAGCTCCTTCCACGGCCGATCCAATGTTATTGGTTTTATATGGAGTTGGCATTCAGGCACTTGTATTCGTTGGCGTATCGTTTATTGCAACAGCCTATTTCTGTCTTGCATGGCTATTCCAGCTGACCATAGGGTCTGTTGTAAAAAAAATGACTTTAATTACGCTCGGTTGCTGTCTTTGCTGGATAACAATTCTTATACTTTACTACATCTATTCTTTTATTGTCCGGGTTGTGCTGTAACGTGTCAGTGTCCCTGTCCAACGGCTGACCGGCAACCCGAAAATGGAGGCCGAGACACCGAAACCGGAACAAAAATGAGCGAATGATTTTAAGAGAACTGACGGAACATTCCCATCGCGCTGCCGGGATGGCTTCCCGAACGCCGTCGGCGTTCAATATCGGTAGTAAAAAGCGGAACAAAAAAACAGAACCCCGTATGGGGTTCAATAACGGTTGCAATTATTCACAGTCGTGACAGAATTGCATACCACTCGATTGTCGTTACGACGCCACAAGTCAGCTTCTAGTGCCTTGTAAACATTAACGATTGGGATTGACCTGTTTTGGCAAGTTGTGGTATAATATCCGTTTTCAACACACGGAGGTTTACCATGAAAAAAATATACATCGTTCGGCTTTCCGACGAAGAACAAAAAATTT
>JBOFQC010000977.1:0-2623 GCA_051660725.1 Thermoguttaceae bacterium | reverse complement strand
TTTCGCTACGAGTACGGCGAATCATCAAAAACTTGAGGATGCTTTCACGAGCTTGCTTCGCATTTTCTCTAACAATTTTGAAATACTCATCTCGATCATGTTGTCTATCTAATCCCTCTAAGCGGCGACGCATCTTTGCGAAAAACGCATCAATATTTCGGACGTTTGGGATGGTACTGTTTTTGCCCGGTTGAAACAGCTTTATTTGGCTCAAAATATCTTGCGGCGAGTTGTTCAGCGGTGTTGCAGAAACAAGTACGACACGTTTTCCTCGGCAAATTCTGGCGAGCAAGTCGTAGCTTTGTGTATCTTCGGTTCTGAATCGGTGCGACTCGTCAACAAAAACGGTAGTGAATTTTCGCAGGTCGTGGTTTAACAATGATTCCAACTTGCCAAGCGACTCGCAATGGTAACCTCGCACACCAAAATCACGAAACACATTGGGCCACGAACCGGGGTTGTACGGCGAAAGAAGGTGCGGCGGTGCGATTACCAAACATGGCTTGTCTATCTCCCGTGCCAACAATGCTGACATATATGTTTTGCCGAGTCCAACGACATCTGAGAGAAATACGCCGCCATATTCGTCGAGAATTTTAACGGCATTAAGTACCGCTTCTTCTTGATATTTCAGCTTTTTGAAGCCGGGTGGGAGATAAACGTCTTCAATGGTGTCGGGTCGGTTCAATTCGTTCCGAAAGTATTCGTAGAGAAACTTGACGTACAATTCATAAGGCGTGAATTTGGCAAACGGTGATTTGACTTCTATTGTCGTAACGTAATCATCGGTTACGTCTACGGACTGATGCCAAAGCTCGTTGAACTTGGCAAGAGCAAATTCGTAATCGGCTCTGTTCTTCAATTCGACATTGAATTCAAGGTTATTGACCAAACCAGCCTCGGTAAAGTTGCTGGAACCGGTGATGACACGTCCCTTGTCACGGTCACCATCTTTGAACGTCATGACGTAAAGTTTCGCATGTACTTGGTTGGACGGAAAGACACGGACTTCCAATTTGCCGGACTTGATATACTCGATGAACTTGTGAATACCCGATTCGATTTCGGCACTGTCACTTGAATTTTCGAGTTCTGATAAAATGGTGGGAGGGAGTTGTTCGCGGGCAGAGGCATGCGATTCAAACTGAAGTTCTTGCTGCATGTTGGCTTGCCGAATCAGGTTGGCAACGTGCCTATCCGTTTTTATGCCGATGAGGATGCGGATTTTCTCTGTGTTTTCAAGTGCCTGTGACAGTTTGTAAAATCCACTGATGAAGAAATATCCGACCAGACAGTCAAAAAAATGCGTATCACAGCGCAGCAAGTCGCCGAAGCGATCCCGGAGAGATTTGCCACTTTCGTTGGTAATAAATGTCAGGTCGGAGGACATGAAAATTGGTTCTTTCGTTGAATTTTGAACAGACACTTCCTGTACTCTACCATTATATCAAGTAATCCTAGAAAATCTATCACCACCGCAATCTTTTCCATGCTGCAAAATCGCGCAGACTCCGCACCATTTACGCCATCCCGCCCCGTGTTTTTTCCGCACCAAACCACGCCGTCCTTTTGCAAGTCTCGTATTTTTCAGCGTGAAAAAAATTTTTCGCCGTTTTCGCCTTGTTTTTCGGCACTTTCTACACTGCCGAAAAATATTTCGCCGGGGTAACTTGAAATTTTTTCCGTTTGTGGCAAAATAATTTCGTTGTTTGAAGGCAACATTTGTCGTGCCTGTCGCGGAGCAATCTGCGGCAAGAATCGTCGTCCGGCAGAAACAAAGCCGGAATTTGCAAAGAACCACCAAATGTTTGGTTGGCTGATTAACCATCAGCGGAATACTGACTTTTGGCTTCCGAGCCGCGATTCGAAGCGTTAAGACGTTGGCATTTTATCATCGTCGTCCGGTGGGCAGCAACAGGGCTGGACTGCTTACTAATAGCCAGCATAGGAGACAAAGACTCATTTTTTAGCAACTCACTTTCCGCACGGAAACTCCGCTTGCTAAGATAGTCTTTGGACTTTTGAACCTGAAGCCCTTCTATTCACTGCCCATTTCTATCTCTGTTTGCGCCGTTTTCTTGCATTTTCCACCTCTACCTGTCTATTACTATGCGCATTATCGATTTGTCCACTTGGAACCGGCGAGAACATTTCCAATTTTTTAGCCAGTACAGCAATCCGTTCACCGGCGTTACCGTGAATGTTGACTGCACAAATCTTTACAGAGCCTCGAAAATCAAGGGCTTTTCGTTTTCGCTCGGCTACCATTTTGCGGCAATGCGTGCCATCAACGCCATTGAAAACCTGCGAATCCGTATCGAAAACGACGTTCCGGTACTACATGACACCATTCATCTGTCCACAACAGTGGCCCGTGCGGATGGGACGTTTGGTTTTTCGCACCACCCATTCACGCCGGATTTTCAGGAGTTTTTGCGACAAGGTGCGGCGGAATTCGAGAGAGTCCGCAATTCGAGCGAGCTTTTCAGCGGCTATGAAGGCATCGATACCATTTATTGTACCGTTATAAAGGACTTGATTTTCACAGCGTTTGAACATGCACATAATGCCGACGCAAAATCATCCGTGCCGCTTTTGGCGTTTGGCAAAGCGTTTTCGGATG
>JBOFQC010000976.1:0-3395 GCA_051660725.1 Thermoguttaceae bacterium | reverse complement strand
CGTTCAGCATAAAATCAATGAAGCGTCCCGAATCTGCGTTTTTCGTGCTCTCAGAAATCGCTTTGTAATACTGCTGCTGGTTGTCGTGAACCATCGACTCGACAGGCAGCTGCAAAAATATCGGGTTCAGTTTGCCGAGAATCAATGATTGCCACAGCCGACCAATACGTCCATTGCCGTCTGTAAATGGATGAATAAACTCGAATTGGTAATGAAAAACACAGCTGCGAATCAGAAGATGGTCTTCAGCTTTTTTGAGCCAATCAAACAGATCGCCCATAAGTGCCGGAACCTGTTTCGGCGGCGGTGCAATATGAGTGGCTCGTTTTCCCGCAAAAACGCCGACTTTACTGCTGCGAAAAACACCTGCTTCTTCGACCAGAGCGGACATCATCACGCCGTGAGCTTTGAGCATATCTTTGACCGAAAACGGATTCAGTTTGTGAGCAATATCATAAGTTGCAATTGCATTTTTGACCTCTTGAATTTCTCGAAGCGGAGCGACGACTTTTTTGCCGTTTAGAATATCTGTAACTTGGCTTTCGGTAAGCGTGTTTCCTTCAATGGCAAGCGACGAGTGAATGGTTTTAATCTTGTTTATTTTTCGTAACCGCAGAGCATCTTGCTGCTCCATACGAATTGCATAGCGTTCGACGTGAGCGGAAATATCCGCAATCATTCCAATCGCTCGCGCCGAGACTGTAAAAGTGGGTTGTTTTTGCATTATTTCTTGTTTAATTATCAGTAAAATAATGGTTCATTTTCGGATGTCATTTTGTTGCATGAGAGCGGCAAAGCGGTCGAAATCACTTTCAAAAATGCGGTCTTGCACAATTCGATATTTTTCAAACTCCGTTTCTGCGTGCTGCTTGGCTATTTCTGCACTGATACGGCCCGGATTGCTTAGTACCTCGCGGTCGGTCAGCTCAATAAATCGGTTCAGACGAATTTCCCAGTCGCTCATTGTCATCGGAACTCGCCGTTTTGCCATGAGTTCCGCCGTATCCAGATAGGCGGAAACCATCCGCTGTAGTTGCTCCATTTCATCAGAGGTCAGGTAATTTTTAGCGACCGAAACATCAAATTTTTGAATTTTTCCCTGCGGTACATCTTGCCATGTACTCAGGCCCATGTGTGTTTTTTCGGAATCGGCACGCTCGACAATCAATTCTGCTGCTGTGTGCCCGTGAATCGCCCAGTGTAATTTGTTTTGAACCGTCGCAAAAAATCGTTTGGTCGCAGCGGCGGTTACATCATAATCAATAGAAGTGGCGTAAATATCGGTAATTTTCTGATAAAATTTGCGTTCGCTGAGCCGAATTTCCCTAATCCGCTGTAATTGCTCTTCAAAATACTTGTCCGTCAGCAGGTGCCCGCTTTTTAACCGTTCGTCGTCCATGACATACGCTTTGATCGTGAATTCCTCCAAAACGGTGGTCGCCCATTTGCGGAATTGCACTGCCCGCTCGGAATTGACTTTGTATCCGACCGCGATGATTGCCGCAAGATTGTAGTGTTTGGTGTCATATTCTTTCCCATCGGCAGCAGTTATTCGAAAATTTCGAATAACTAAATTTTCCTGCAACTCGCTGTCGGCAAACACTTTTTTCAAATGGTAATTGATGGTATGCGTTTCTACATTATAGAGAATTCCCATCATTTTTTGGGTGAGCCAGACATTTTCGTCGGCATAGACAGCTTCCACTCCTCCCGAACCATTTGCGGCAACGAATGTTAGGTATTCCGAAGCGGAACTACGAATTGTGATTTCTTTTTTCTTATTCACTTTCATCCGACTAAACGCATGTTCTTGGCGATATTGGCTTTAATGACTTCTTCGATACAACCGAAAAACGAATTGATACAGGGGCAGGTGAGTGTATAAAATACATTTTTACCACGTTTTTCATCACTAATCAATCCGGCATTTTTGAGTACAGAAAGATGACGCGAGACAGTTGGCATTTCCGAACCGATCATTTCGGTAAGTTCGCAAACGCAACATTCCCCTTTTTCGGAGAGGACATCAAGCACCAACATTCTGGCGGGGTGTCCCATTGCTTGGGCGACCTGCGCGCGAGCCTCGTAGAGAGCTTTTTTGTCACGTTTTGGCTTATTCGAGATGGTCATGTCGTCTCCTTTTGTATGCGTATTGTATTTGTGGAATCGGTGCTAAATTACGGCAATTCCAATGTTTTCGTAATTGTCATTATCGATCTCAATATGTTAGCAGCTTAGCTAAATTAAAAATTTTTGTCAAGAGGAATTTGGCAAAAGTTTTGGTTCAGTCGCAATTTGGCGGGTTTGTTAGGCGAAACGCCGGCGGCTCGCCTAACAACCGACGATTTAACCTAAAATTGTGCAATCGCCCTGAGACGATGACAGACATGATTTTTTGTGCTACAATGAAACACAGACAGCCAAACTCGGTCCGCGTCGCTTCAGTGGTTGAATTCGATATTGAATATCGATAACTCTGCTTCAGCGTTGATGTTTTTTCAAAAAAACGTAATAAATCTAAAATAGTCTGTCTCCTTTTATAAATATCTTTGAGTAGTTGTCGTAGTTATATTCAAGCCGGTTTGAAATTCCTGAAGATTGGCACAGGAAGTCCTACAACAAGCCCTACAACAAGCCCTACAACGTAGAACGCCTTCGTTGGGCAAAGACTATTCAAGAAAAATCCATACCGACTACGGTATAATGCACATGGATACATGTTGTTCCCTATGCGGTGAGTGAAATTAAGACAACTCTTACGGAATTGTTCAGCGAAAACTATGGCTTGGTCATAAGTTTGGCGCGAAGGTACGCACCAAATGAAAGCTTGGCAAACGATATTGTTCAGCAGGCTTTCATTGAGTTTGTCGGAAGCGATAATCACTGGAATTTGGAGGCCGATATTAGACCTCTATTACATCAGATCACCAAAAATGTCGCTTTGCGGCACTGGCATGAAAAGCAACGTCTGTCCCCAGAAAAGATCAGAGCTATTGGAGAGTATTTCGCTCAAAGAACCCAAGAAAACACAGCGGATGATGATTATTTTGAAACATCATTGGAATTACTCCGACTTTGCTTAGAAAAGCTGCCATATAAAAGCCGCCAGCTCATTGATATGCGGTATTTCAACCGAGTAAGAACGGAGGATATTGCAAAAGAATATCACTCCAAACCGAAAACAATTTCCCGCGCTATTTGTCGAATAAGGGAGGTACTAAAAAAGTGTATTCAACAAAATCGAAAACTTGACAGATAACGGAGTTGGGATGTTATATGCAATTCACTTGCTACCATAACGTAACGCCTTGTATGATTGAAGCGGGTGTGATTGTCAGGGAAAAAAAGGTTGTTAGGATAAAGGAAATGTGATTTTCATTCTTCCTTCCTAGGAA
>JBOFQC010000975.1:0-3101 GCA_051660725.1 Thermoguttaceae bacterium | reverse complement strand
TAAACGGAATCTTGCCGACCACGCCGAGAAACGCTCCCATTCCAATAATAATAAAAAGCTGTTGGTTAGGCGCTAAACCTTGTAATGCTATTGAATCACACAAACTGTGACTGAGTGATCCAAATGCACCGCCTAACATTGCGCCGATGAAAAGTGACGGGGCAATTAACCCGCCGATACCGCCAGAAGAAATAGTTAACGAAGTTGCCGCTATTTTCATGAAAACAAGTGCGAAAAGTAACAACAACGAATAAGAACCAATTGCCGAAGTAGAAAGACATTCACTCCCTGTTCCCCTGATTTGTGGAAGGAAAAGAGCGATAACCCCGACTAAAAAACCACCCAGCGCCGGCCTCAAAAAATTCGGAATACTAAGTCGGGCAAAAATCCGATTACGTGTTTCTCGCATAAAAAAAACGTAAATCATTCCGATCAGACACGAAAGCAGTGCAAAAAGTATAATCCACGGAGTCTCTGCGAACAAGTGTAATGTCGAAATATCCGGAGCCAGAATATCCCAATTCCGCACAATAAACTGGTGACTTACCGCATATCCAACGAGTGACGAAATAATGCAGTAAAACAGAGCCGGCACTTCAAGTGCGGTACTGCAGTAAAGAATCTCAACCGCATAAAACGCACCGCCTAAAGGCGAATTGAAAATTGCGCTGATACCACCCGCGATTCCTGCGAGGAGAAGAATACGCCGATCTTTGGCGTCAACTTTTATGTATCTGTTAAGCATTGCGGCAGTGCCAGCCCCTATTAATGCTGAAGGGGCATCCAAACCAGCAGAACCTCCTGTTCCAATCGTTGCAATACTTGATATACCAGTCACAGGAACAACGCGTAAACGCATGATTCCATTTCGCTTATGAAAAGTGCGAATAAGATAATCTCCGCTTTCACCGACCATTTCTGGCGTAAAAGTGTATACGATTAACCCACAAATCAACCCTCCAATTGCCGGAACTAAAAGAACCAATACCCAATATCTTGGAAAAGAAAATAGACCGAAAACCAAATCTCGTTTTGTGTCGTCCGACAAAAATGGCGTCTCATTTATCGGTTCGGATGTTCGCTGCGGTTCGTTAATTACTTTCTCGTTTTCTTCTGAACTTTTTGATTCGGTTCCTACCCAACGAATACCTGCGTAATGATAAACGGACGCAATATTAGTTTCGACCAACCCGAACAAAAGAAAATAAACAACTGTAAGGAGTCCAGCAAGCAAACCAATAGTTGCGCTGCAAAGCATTAACCGGCCAGTCGAGCCGAAATCAAACTTGCCGCTTAATTTGTTTATTGGTGGTTGTGGTGGTTGTTGCACAGGCAATAATTTGTTAGACGTTAGACGTCAGATTTCAGACGTCAGATTTTATGCGGTAATTTTGTTACCGCCGAAGGACCCGCCGTCCAGGCATAAAGGACCTGTCGTTCAGGCATAAATTGTTCGGCGTTTTGCTTAAACTGAATTACATTATATATTATGACAGCGAACAGTAATCGGTTACTGTTTATTTTTCCGAGCGACTGCAATGCCTTCAATTTCGACAAGGAGTTCGGGGCGGCAAACGTCGGCGATTGTGTATAGAATCGGAATGTTCTTGCACCGTTTTTCGCAGATCGCTTTTATTCTTTCGTACTCAGCTTCTCGTTTTACGTAAACTCGCGCAACAGCCAAGTCGGAAAGGTTCGCGTCGAATCCTTTGATTCCGTGATTCGCGAGGTTTTCACCGGAAATTAACGCTTCGATGTTATCCAGTGTCAGTTCCGTTTGAGCCTCCGGGTCGTTTTCGTACCGGCTTTCAGATTCTGTGATTCCAGCGGTGCCGGAAACGTAGATTCTGGCCGCATCACCAATTTGCAGCCCCATTGCTCGAGCGAACTTAGGACTCTGCGGACTGTAAACAACTCCGTAATCAAACGCAGAGGTTTGGTTCGGATTTTCAAGTGGAACGGCAATTATGTCCGTTCTTTTCGTCGAAAGTGCTAGGCCGCCGATCACAATATCCACGTCATCTGAACCGATACCGGTACTTGCCGGATAAACAGTCGGACCATTATAACCCTTCGGCAAATAATCGGCAAGGAATCTTTTCCCCGAAAAGAAATCGGTTCTGGCACTATTAAGTTCTTTATACCTTTGCGAATCACCTTCCTGAAGAACAAGGTGTCCTTGATACAACCAGGTTCTTAAAATCTGTTCCGGCACCAATCCGTAATAGGCGAGTTCGCTTTCCAGTTTCTTGAACACATCAAATGAACGTGCGTAAGAACCGACAGGTAGCTCACTCGGCACTATATCAGCCAAAAAACACCAGGTAAGGTCGTCAAAAGAAACGCAAATCGACTTGTCATGATTCGACTTTCTCGTAATAGAAACAGTATTTTTAGCATTTTCATGCGGTGCAATTGCGTATAATTCAACCGCGATTTCACCTCCGTCACACGGTTTTTGCGGCACAAAAGTAGTGGCCGGGGAGTTCTCGCCAAAAAAATCACAAAGCAGTTTCCGTACCAGCTGTTTTTTTCCGACATCTGCAAGAAATACATTAACTTGCGTTGCAGTGTTTTGGAATTTTTCTGCCTGTAATACCTCGCCTACTTCACGTAACAGGTTTGAAACTTGCGCTACCGTATCGGGAACAGGCTTTCCATTGCCTTGAAAATCATTTTGACAAATAATGTTTTCACTCGGTATCGCGGTCAAAAACAACTCACGGACACCGAACTGTTCGGTTATTCTATGTGATAGCATAAGCGTAAATGTGTTAGGTAAATAGGTGGCAGGTGACAGGTGAACAGGTTATAGGTGAATCCAAAAACGAGCCGCCAACGTAAGTTGGCGGGTATGGCGTGAACAGGTGAGCAGGTGATTCGAAATTATCTAACTTCTTCTAACTCCTAACTCTTAAAAAAATGTCGGACAAAGCCCAATGCCTAAAGTCTTATGTTGGAACTCTGTAAAACTTTTTCAGACGCTCAGTATTATTTTTTACGATTAGTTTTCCACCAATTGCGGAACGAACCTTCTTTGGGAATTTCCGGTAAAGCACGACCTCTCGTCCAATCGCCGAGCTTGTCGGGATGAATCGGAA
>JBOFQC010000974.1:0-6933 GCA_051660725.1 Thermoguttaceae bacterium | reverse complement strand
TTACGAATGGCGGTTGAGTCTTGGGCCAACGCACGTAATGCAGATCAAAAGGGTGTCCAGTGGCACTTCACAGTAGATAACGCAAGAATAAAACTCGAATCACTGTATCCAAAGTTTTTAGATTAACAAAGCACTAGGGTATGCTGAGATCACTATGATGCCAGCGAACCGCGAGCAATGGACTCAGGCAGATTTATCCACTTTCAAGGAGCAGATGTTACTTGTAGCGACTGATCTTGCGGACAATTTCAGAAAGGGTCAATGTGTATCATTTAGCGGAATTTGTGACCACATTCGCAATATGCTTTTGAAACCACCATCTGAGAGGCCAACATGTGGTGCAGGTCGAGGAATGGTTACAATCGACATTGATGGAAATATTTGGCCTTGTAGCCGGTTTACTGGACACCAAGACGCTGGATTGATGCCATTTGGCAATATTTATGAATCGTTTTTTGATGAAAGAAGAAGCGAATTTTATTCGCCTCATCCAAGTTTGGAGTTATCGCAATCATGTGAAAAATGCAATGCATTAATGTTCTGCCACAATGGATGTTATGTAGAAAACCATCAAGCGACGGGAAATCCCCGGTATAAATTCAACGCTAATTGTGAATTTGAAAAGATATATACAGAAGTTGGTAGGCAGTTGAATGACACTCTCTACGCGGAGCGATGCCTTGCTTTTATGAAACTCTATTATCCCAACGAATGAAGAAACAACGATGGCACATCAGGCATTGAAACACCAAGCAGTTGCAAGTCTTGTATGCGACAATAACGGTACGATTATCGATTGTGGGGAAGACGGCTTTTTTGTCCTTGACAAAACAGGGCGTCGTCTTACGCTTATTCCTGAAATCGTTGATGGCAATATTGCGAGTTGCTTGGACAATATGAATTCGTTTTTTAATGAGGCCGTCATGCCTCTTTCGGATTATCATCCCCTTCCTCGCACGAATGTGTTCTTTGATATCAAGTTAAATCCTGACGATCTGTGTGCTTATGACTTCTGGGGATGCGTTGTGCCATGATACGGAAACTTTGTCGGAAAGGCATGGTGTTCATTGGCGATTTCATTGCGAGCATTCTGTACCGTGTTGGAGCACTATACTGACCCCATTGCTCGAAAAGGTGAAAACATCTTTTTCAGATAATTTGCCACATTTTCAATTATACGCACCTTTTGCAAAAATCTCGAATAAAGACAAGGATTTTTTATATGGAAATCAATTCAGGCTATATTTCGTTCATGATATCAACGAGAGAGACTTGTCGTTTTCGCAGGTTTATGATGCCGTTTTCGACATTGCCAAATATGGCTTTCGTATGCCTTTTGTATGGTATGTTGATAATATCAATGTTAATATCATCCCCAATATT
Source organism: Thermoguttaceae bacterium (assembly GCA_051660725.1). Classification (GTDB taxonomy): domain Bacteria; phylum Planctomycetota; class Planctomycetia; order Pirellulales; family Thermoguttaceae; genus JAVBSX01. Next base: position 5,550 of record JBOFQC010000974.1, on the reverse strand, counting down.
ATTGATGAGGCAATGCAAATAAATGGCCATGCTGGATTTTCTCTACCCTCCATTGACGAATCTTTTTTTCGCAAAAACGCAATGGCACCAACTTACGCATCGTATTTGCGTTTGCTAACGAATGTTTTTGAAAAGTATTCTCGTTTTGATGAAGTATTATACCCGCTAAACATTATTCAACGAAAGTGCCTTGCAAACCCCAGCATTGATTTTGACCTGTTTTATACGATCACTACACAACGAGAAATGTATGAACGAGCCAATGTTAATCTCTACGGTGGACGCTTGACTGATTTTTGGATAAAGGTGTTTCTCTGGAACCGCCTGCATATTTTGAACGAATACCACAACATTGTCGACGCTAATCAGGACTGAATTGTACGACAAGAGCAATGATTCCAAAGATACTGTACTATTCCCAAGAGTTGGCAGTCAATCATAATTCTTGATGCGGTAGTTTACGCGATAAATATAAATTGATTTTCCCAGTATTTGGATTGGCTCAAAAACGTGCAACCATTCGTATCTCATTTTCCGTTCGTAAAGATTGGTTACTCCAATAACCACCCACCCTTCGGTTGGTTCTGCTGGTATTTCTCCTTCGCATTCAATTCCCAGTTTTTTTAGTGGAATTGCCGGTTCGATGCTAATATAAAGCGGCCTCGCTTCTGGATGTTTTTCAACCCAGTTTTTCAATTCATAAGCATCTTGTCCCCAGTCAATATTGCTACCGAGCAAGCACTTCGGCCAATTTTTCGGGCCGCCTGCAAGTTCATTAAAGTGCGACATCGAATGAGGATAGAACCACAAACTACTTCCGACTATCCAAACTAAGCACATGGCTGTCATGATGGCAAGCAAGCGTTTTCTCAATGCGAATGTCTGTGCGAGTTTTACGACCCAAATATACAAAAAAGGCAAGACAAGAATAACGTAACGTGGATGAATCGAGAATCCATCTTGGCTGCTCAGAAAAGTGAAAATAGCCAACAGCGGCAACAGCACGGTCAATTCGTCCCGCCATGAAGCATTGATATCTCTGAAAAAGACACTTGCAGCTAATGCAAGAATTGTCAATGCCCAAACACCCAGCGGTTCTTTCAGAAGCAAAACGTAACAATAATACCACCACCAGCCGTGATCCGACCAAACGCCGCGAGCATACGATTCAATGCCCCGTTCAAAATCCAGCTTTTGCGTGTCGATTCCCTGCACGAACTCAGCTGGCAATGGCACGGGAAGATAACCGATCCATGAATTTTTGAAACGATTACTCTGCTTGATTGGTGATCCATTCTCCATTTTCGTTCCAGTTAATGTTCCGCTAATAAACTGGTAATCCTTTATCAGTCGAAACGAGCCGTCGAAAAAATATCCCATGTTGATCGTGTAAATCGCCAGAAATACAATCGCCATAAATTGCTTCCACGACAGGCTTTGCTCTCCCTTTTTTCGTCCAAATTTCCAAACGACAAAGAGCAGACACCAAATTGGGAAAGCGATGATCCACGTCATTTTCGTCAGCGGCATGAGGCCGAGGCAAATTCCGGCAATGATTGCTTTTCCCCATGTCGGTTTTTTCAGCCAATGCCAAAAGGTGTAAAGACCGACAATGCCGATAGATGCGGCGGCGACATCGGGGCAAATCGTCGCTCCCCAGCCGAGAATCAAGGGAGAAAACGTCCAAAGAATCAGGAACACAATCCCGGACCATTCGCCGTATAATTCGGAGGCAAATTTGTAACCGAAATAACCGCCGAGCAGGATCAAAGGCAAACAAGCCAGTCGTGCAATCAAAACATAAACGCGAAGGTCGTCCAGTTCATTGGCCGCTACAAAAGCATTGCCAAGTGCCCATTCAGAGCGGTCTTGCGGTCGTGGCGAGTAAGATTTCCAGTCGTATTTTGGGTTACAAAATAGATCGACAGGAATCCCAGCAATGAAGCGCGTCAATGGCGGATTGACATGAAAAACGTCGAATTTTCCCGTGTGCCAAAAATATACCATTGCTCCAACGTGCCCAATTTCTGTCCGGTTTGGGCTGGTGGACCACGAAAGATAGCCGATTAACCCTCCTTGTAAAAACAGCAGAAAAGCCATAATAGTTACGATAAGACATCGGGGAGGCTGGCCAGGGAAATTGGTTTTATAATCAGGCATTATGGTAACTTAAAAAATGTAATGGGCGAGTTTGCCATCTTGAAAGTGAGTTCAGTTGCAGCTATAATTAGACGGATAGAAAATTTTTCCCAAACCTCATGTAACTACGAATCATGAATAACGATCAGCCTGCAAAATCTTTTTTTGAAAAATACTTGACTCATATCGTTCTTTTTCTGGGTCTACTAAACTTTTTCGTCTTTTTCTGTTACGATTCCAGTTCGCCATACGCCCTCTCTTATTCCTTTTGGTATGCCGATTTTCGTTACTGGTCATCGTGGATCGCGGGTTGCTGCTGGCTTGTTTTGCTCGGAACCGTTATCTCAACAGCCCTTTCGCTATTTGTTCCAAAAAATGAAGACCGCCTTTTTCTCTTGAGACGTTCCTTTTTTCAAAATACCGTTTTCTTGCTTTTCGCCCTCTTTATCTGGGCAGTTTGGTACAACCACGCCTCCTTGCCGCTCTCGACAGTCGTCTCTCCTGTCGTATCGCCGACAACCAAGTACGTTGAAACCCATTATACCATGCCACTTGCCGATTACTATACAACCGGCGAAGGCCAGTCTCCGATATTTTGGCCGACCATTGCTATTATTTTTGTTACTGTAATATTCTTCACATGGCGAGTTTTGCATTATACCAAACGCTGGCGAAAACGTGATACTGTTACAGTATCACTCCTTTGGCTCGGTCTTTTGCCGGTCATGCTCGGCGCAGATGAACCGCCACCGCCCAAAAAAGTCGAAACTTCCGTCGGTATTTACAACGTCAACTCGAAGGATGATCTCCTGAAATTCTCGGCAGAGGACATTCGCAAGCTCGTCAAAATGGAGAACGACCGAACTCGCGGAGCCGGGAAAACGCCGCACCCCATTTTGGTCTATTGTTTTGAAGAGCGGTCATTTCCGTACACCGGCGGCAAGTACGATAATGCCGAAATTAAATATCGCCTTCACGTCCCGCAAAATATCGTGCCGGGCAAAAAATATCCACTGGTTGTTCATTTGCACGGTGTCGGTGAAGCGGGAACGGACAACACCTTTTCGCTCGCGCATCTGCACTCGATCTTGCCTCTCATGGTCGGACCAGAGCAGCAAGATTTTTTTCTATTAGTGTTACAATGTCCACTAGACAATCGCGTCTGGACTTTCAAGCCGGAAAAGGACGGCAATTTGGATGTCGTCCTTGCTGCAACCGAGCATGTAACAAAAAATAACCCAATTGATAAAAGTCGTCTGAGTCTCTTCGGATTAAGCAGCGGCGGATATGGCGTTTGGCAGTTATTGATACGAAATCCTGACCAGTTTGCCGCTGCCGTGCCTGTTTCTTGCAGTGCTACTTTTTCAGGTACTTCGTGCCCCTCTGCGTCCATTTGGACATTTCACAATAAACAGGATGGCGGTGTTGATACAAAATCTCTCTCCACGGCAATGAATACGCTCAATCGTGCAGGTGGTTACATGAAAATCACGCAGTTCGATCAAGGCGGCCACGCTGCATGGCGACCGGCGATGGATGAATGCAACTGTTTCGCGTGGATGATCGCCCAAAAACGGGGCGGCTGGTTCAATCCGCCACCGGAACGGCAAGTGTATCAAGGACGGTCTTTGCAAAGCTCTTTTTTCGCATTCTTTCTTCCTTTGCTACTTGCGTCGGGCCTGTTTGTGTTTCAAAAATCGCCGTATTGCGAGCGGATGCACCAGCGAATCGCAGAGACTTTGTATCGCAGTTACGATAATGAAGAGGAATATGATGACAACGACGATGACGATGATGAAACTGAAACGGAAACTGTAGACGAGTTTCGCATTCTGACGGACATTACCGGCACAAAAAAGATCAGGGTGAAAATCATTGGTTTTCAAGGCGATTCCGTCAAAATTCAATCACCTGAAGGCAAAGTTGCAACGACTTCGATCAATCGGTTTTCGGCAACCGATCAGGAGTTGATGCGAAAAATGCAGGACGGATTTTTGGCTACTTGACATTTTCCGTTACAATTTTACTGTCGGTGATATTGCCCAGCGCGCCCCACACACCGAACGGCGACTGGCCTTCTTTGACGCACTTTTTGTTCGCATAATCGCCACCGCAATCAATGTCGTTACAAATATATCGCACTTGCCCGTCGAACAGGAGGGCATTGACACCGGTTCCATGATAGCTGGTTGGCGGGGCGAGAAGCGGCGATTGATCATTATTGCGAGTGGCACAACTGGGACCGTTCGGCGGCATGATCGTATTGGTGATCGTGAAGAAGTGCATGCCATCCGCCCAGCGACTTCCCACCCACTCGCGAGTAACATTTTCATCCCCGACAAAGGAGTCGCCGTCCGCTGTTTTCCAGCATGAAACGATGTCCTGCTTGTCGGTGATCTCACTGACGACATCGCCCATACTGAGGCGCACGGCTCCTTTCGTGCTGATTTTTTCGTTCGTATCAAGAATCAATCGTTTCGTTTCTTCGCCGCGAATTTCAGGTGGATAAATCTGTCGATCACGTTTTCGAGCCACACACCGTTCGCTCATAGCAAGCGTATTCGAGAAACCGTCTTGGATCGCATTTTGTTCCATCCATGTTTCAGGGATGAACGCACCTCGACTGAATGTTTCGTCTTGACCTGTGATCCAGTCGCCGTGTGAAAAGACATAATTATTGTAACCGAGTATGAAAGGAACCCGATCAAAGCCGTTTGGATCGACGGGACAAAGAAATTCAGGGATCATGGTGCAATACGGGCCGGGAATTTGCTTTTCGTCGGCGTCCAGAACTGGCTTTCCATCGGCACCGACTTTTTCTTTTCGCCACGCGACCTGCCATTTGGCTTGTATGATGTCGTCGAGAATATTGTTGTAACCAAAATACGGGAGCAATGCTGTCAGAGCGGAGATACGTCGATTGGCACCGGGCCCAACTTTATGACCGGGCAAGACATGATAATTGTCGTGATAATTTTGGATAGCGAGTCCGAGTTGCCGCAAATGATCGGCGCAGCTCATTCGCCGTGCGGCTTCGCGGGCTGCTTGGACGGCGGGCAAAACGAGTCCGGCGATCATGGCTATGATGACGAGCAGTCCGATCAGATCGACGATAGTAAAGGCTTTTTTCATGGCGGCATTTGCAAAGGCCAAGACCTCAAAAGAAATATTGTAACATTTAGAGGATTGTACCAGAGCGATTCTTCGATCAATCGTCATTGATCTCAATTCTCTTGTGATTTATTTTACCACATTTCAGCGAGAAAAATAGCGGTAGTTACTATGTTATTGTCAAGGGGTTCAAGGAAAAAAGGACGATTTTTGGAAAATTTTTACGGTCCGTTTGGACGTGATAGGCATGGAAACCATCAGGCATGATACGGTTGACCACTTTTGACCATCGCGTTCACC
>JBOFQC010000973.1:0-3983 GCA_051660725.1 Thermoguttaceae bacterium | reverse complement strand
CAATTACTACGAGAAGTTCTACAAGCGTAAACCCAAGTCGGCCTTTACCGGACTCTTCACGAAACATTTGTTCAGGTAATTTCATTTTTCCTCAATTTTTAAATACTGGAGCTGTTACTTGATTGGAGCATATTCAATGTATGACAAAGTCCAATATTACCCAATAGCAAAATAATTGTAAAGTCCCGAAAAAAATTTTTTTGGTTCCAGTTCTGGAACGATTTATGGACGTTACGCTAGCTTGTTCTAACAGTTCTCAACGTAAAAGCCGCTCTTTGATAATTTAGCCGGGCAGCTTTTTGCGTTTTGTACATAATTTGAGATTACTCTACATTGATGAGAACAAACCACTCAAAGATAGATTGCATGATTAAAACAGCGTTGGCGTCATAGAGTGACACCTCGACGGGAATTATCGCTCGCTGCTTTGTTTGCAGTTTTTTTATGATTTCAGACCGGTCATTGGTTAGCGATGCTTTTGACGAAATGGCACCACTACCAGGTTTCTTGTATTTAATCTCGACATTGCGTACCACAGGCACGACATTCTCGATTTCAGAAAATTCACGAAGCAGTAACAGCCCACTTGATGCTTCGGCCAAAGCAAATAAAGCACTGGCATGCACTGTTCGCAGGTGATTCTCGTAATGTTCTTTCGCAGGAAGCGTCATCAGAAAATCGGGGTCAGTCGCATACTCGATGCCGAGAAATTTATTGAAAGGTATTGAAAGAACGTCCATTGAATGCAGAAAAGTAGATTGTGAATGTTTGAGAAGTGATATTTTCCTTGCTGGGCATTTTTTGCATCACCTGTTATGTTCCAGCGAGGATACAATTTTGCGCAGCGATCATCGCGTGATCGGATTCTGGTGTCACGCCGGTTGTCGTTAAGTAATCGCCGGTCATTAGTGCGTCGGCACCGGCATCGAAGATGTGATGTTGCATCGTCTGTAAAATCTTGGGGCGGCCACCACATATCCGAATGGAAACTGTTGGCAAAATCATTCGAAACAATGCCACAATACGCAATGCTTCATCGGCAGATAACTGTTTTAGGCGTGCAAGTGGCACCGCTGGATTGGCGTCGAAGAAATTTATCGGTACACAAGTTACTCCAAGATCGTTAAGTGATGCCGCAAGTTCAGCCCGGTTTTCCCAGCTTTCACCCAATCCGAATAACCCGCCGCTGCAAACTTCGAGTCCGACCTCTTTGGCAAGACGTACCGTTCTTGCCCTGTCTTCCCATTTCTGTGTGCTGCATATTTGTGGATAAAAATTCTGTGACACTTCAAGATTATGATGATACCGTGTCAATCCAGCTTGTTTCAGCTCGTTCAACGAGTCGCGATTCAGTTGGCCGAGCGAAGCGCATTTCCTTGTATTCCCATCACTTAAGTTATCTGAAATAAAATTTGTAATTTCACTCAGCTCATCTTTTGAAACAGCTTGACCACTTGTAACAATGCCCCAATGGTGTGATTTTGCCGCTTCTGCTCGTCGGTACGATTTCAGCAAATCATCTTTGGAAATAAGTGGAAAAGATGACACCTCAGTTACGTAGTGAGAACTCTGTGCGCAGAACTTGCAATCATTTACGCAAAGCCCGCATTTCGCGTTGACAATCATACACGTTTCGATATTTTTGCCAAACTGTTTTTCACGTAGCTGTGTTGTTACGGAAAAAATTCTGTCAAGTGACGCCGACTTTACAAAATCAATTATCTCGTTATGTTCGGATTTAATCATGTATAAACTTAAAATACGTAAGGTGTGTGTCACACGATTTTGACCGCTTGGGCAACAGCTTCGGTGAGTTGTGATAGTTGTAAATCTGTAATGCAGTATGGTGGCATGAGGTAAATCAGTTTTCCAAAAGGACGTATCCAAACGCCCTGTTCAATGAAAAACCGCTGTAATTTACGGGTGTCAACTGCTTGTTTCATCTCCACAACACCAATTCCACCCAGCACTCGTATATCAGCCACTGAGTGTGAATTCTGAGATTTGCCAAGTCCTAGTTTCAAACCTTGTTCAATTCGCTTAATATCATTCGCCCAATTGCCAGTAGCAATTAATTGTAAACTTGCATGTGACACCGAACAAGCGAGTGGATTTGCCATGAATGTCGGTCCATGCATAAATACATTTCCTTCTTGAGAGATTCGCCTGGCAACTTTTTCTGTTGTAATCGTTGCAGCAAACGACATCATGCCACCACTTAATGCTTTTCCTACGCACATGATATCGGGGGTGACACCAGCCCAATCGATCCCAAATAATTTGCCTGTTCGACCAAAACCGGTAGCGATTTCATCGGCAATTAACAAAACGTCATATTGCTTACAAAGCCTGCTGATATGACGCAAATAATCTGGATGGTAAAACCACATACCACCTGCTCCCTGAACAATTGGCTCAAGAATAAAAGCCGCTGTTTCATGTGCGTATTGTTCAAAGGCCGACTCAAGCTGAGTAATTTCAAACTCTGGTAGTTCCTTATGGGCTTCCGAAAAAGGAACTTCTGGGCGTGGCAGAAAAATTTGTCCGGGCAGGATTCCGCTGAATAAAGTGTGCATTCCATTGACCGGATCACAAACAGACATGGCGTCAAGTGTGTCACCATGATACCCGCCTCGAAATGTCATAAAACGTGTTTTACCAGCATGTTGTAAAGCGTGATTGAATTGAATCGCCATTTTCATGGCAACCTCGACTGACACGGACCCGCTATCGCAGAAAAAAATCCGATTCAGTTCCGGCGGTAACATTGTCAACAGACTTTCAGCAAGCTTGATTGCCGGCTCATGAGTGATACCGCCAAACATGATATGCGGCATGATGTCGATTTGCCGTTTCAGGGCATCACACAGTTTCGGGTGGTTGTAACCATGTATTGCGCACCACCATGATGACATACCATCAACCAGCTTTTTGTTGTTGTCCAACATGATTTCCGCGCCACGTGTTTCTGACACCATTACCACTGGATGAGGATCAACCATCGAAGTGTAAGGATGCCAGAGATGCTCTCGGTCATACTCCAGTTGCTTACTGGTTTCTGCTGGTTGGTATAATTCCTTTGCTGTTTTATATTTAGCCAGAACCTCGACAACTGGTGCGAGATGATTAGAAAGAAGGTTATAAAACTTGCTGCTGTCGCCGTTGTGATCGGCAGCAGCACAGTCCATGTATGGCACCGAAGCTAAGATGGGTTTTCCGTGCGTTGAAATTGTTTCTGGATTGTCACGTAAAATCAGCGACAAAGTTTCGTCATGCTTTTGCGGTGTCGTGTGATTCAGTATGATACCATGAACCGTGATATTCCTCCGTTTTAATTCGGCAAGTGTGAGAAGTGCATGATTTATGCACCCCAACTTGTTATCAACAACTAGAAGCACGGAAGCGTTTAGTTTTTCTATCAGATCAGCAGTTGTTTCGGTGTCATTGAATGGTACCAAAAGACCGCCCGCTCCTTCGACAAAAGCCATTTCATAACTGTTTTGCAACTCGAAGATTTTTTCAACGAGTTCATCAGTTTTGATCGTTTGGTTTTCAACACGGGCAGCAAGATGTGGCGAACAAGGTTTTTTATAGCAATGCAATACATCGCTTCTGTACGGCTTGCATGAATCAATTCCTTGTAGTGCAGAGTCGTAAACAGAAGCGTCCGAAGATTTATGGTCACTCGCTCCGGTTTGCACAGGTTTTATTGCAATGGCACTAAAACCACCTTGTATCGCAGTACGGTATAACCCGGCTGTGATAAGCGTTTTGCCGACACCAGTGTCTGTTCCGACAATAAAACAAATATTTTGATTAACTCGTAAAGCCAATTGATTTTGTGGTGTATCTGGAATAAAGGACAATTGCACAAAAGACAACTATACTGCACGTGGCCAATGTGTTGTAGTTTACTCGCTATGTAAACCCATGCTTTTCCCACAAGGTAAAGCAAGGAAAACTGCAATATAATGACCACGTAT
>JBOFQC010000972.1:0-2116 GCA_051660725.1 Thermoguttaceae bacterium | reverse complement strand
TCTTGGCCCCGATGCAATGAACGCAAGGCCGAAATCAGGTGAAACCGGACGTTATTCCCCGTGGTTTCACAAAGTACAAACCGATTCCGGTGAAGTGATTGTACGCGATTTTTGCCAATCTTTCCTTGAAGAAACGTATTTTATCGTACCTTTTCAAAAAGGTGATGATTATGTTGACCCACCTTACGAAGACGAAAATAGCTGGGTTTCTGGTTTGTGTTCTCCGATCAGAATAACCAAAACTCTTCCGGACGGCAAACAAGAAAGCGAAATTGTCGGCGTTGTCGGGCTAGACATAAATATTCTGGTCGTTGCCGAAATGATTAAGCAAGCCAAGCCGCTGGGGAGCGGTTACGCAATCTTCGTCACACCGGACGGAGTAATTGCCGGGCATCCCAAGCAGGAATTTTTGACGAAAACGCTTACAACAAAGGGAATTGATAATACCGATCCGAAACACGATTACACTAAATCGTTGGAATACATAAAAGACGGCAAAGCGGAATTCTATTATGATAATACTTTCGAAATCGTGCCGGGCGAAGAAACGCTCAAAATTCACGTGCCAATTACAATTGGTAATGTCCCGACACCGTGGACCGTTATTGTCGTGGTCGAGAAATCAAAGGTTCTCTCTGCAAGTATTGAAGCGACGAAACAAACCGACGGAATGCTAAACGCTTTGAATCAAGAGCTTGATAAATCGCTGAAATTTACGGAAAACAGTAATAAAGCTATCAGCGAAGCTCTGCAAACGAGCAGTAATGACTTGAGCCAAAAAGTCGAAACAGGTAATAACGACATGATTACAGAGTCGAAAGCGGCCTTGTCCCACTCGTATAAGGTAGCTGTCATTGCCGGAAGCGTGGTTTTAGTTCTCGCACTGCTTCTTGGTATGGTTTTCGCATCACGTGTTAACGCTTCAATTAAAGCGAAAGATCACTGGTACCGCCAGATTCTGGACACGTCGCCGACCCCGATTTCCGTTGTTGACAACTCTAAAAACATCACGTTCCTTAACGGTTCGGCGTGCAAATTACTCGGTGTAGAAGATGCCGCTACTGTTGTCGGAATTGGCTGGGACCAACTTTGGAGAAACGCAACTGGCGTAAATCGCGAATCATTCGACCAGCTTGAACGCAATACACAAAAGATTACGAAAGAAGTCATCGGTAAAACGACATGGCAGGTTTTCTGCGACCGAATCAAGGACATTCACGGTTCGCCGGTTGGAATGACCGAAATTATGCAGGACGTTTCTGACCGTGAAAACATTCTCAGTATCGCTTCGGAAATCGACGAAGTGGTGAAACAAACAGTTGCGGAAGTCGCAGAAATTGCGTCCGGTGCAAGTGCCGTTTCACAAGGTGCCGAGGAACAGTCACGGCAACTGGTCGGTATGATGGGTAACGTCCAGAAAATGAACGAACAAACAAAAGAAAACGTTCACAATGCCGGCGAAGCGAATGAGCATACACAGGAAGCGACAAAAGCGGCCCAACTCGGACGTGAACAAATGGGTAAAATGGTCGAATCAATGCAAGACATCAGTAAAACCGCTCTCAACATGAAAGAAGTGGTGAAAACAATTGAAAGCATTGCTTTCCAAACGAATTTGCTTGCTCTGAATGCCGCAGTTGAAGCCGCCCGGGCCGGAACTCACGGTAAAGGGTTCGCCGTTGTTGCCGAAGAAGTACGTAACCTCGCGTCGAGAAGTGCGAAATCCGCTCAACAAACGGCTGACCTGATCGAAAGCAGTAATCAGCAGATTAACCTCGGTGTGACAATTGCTGACCAAACTTCCGAATCGCTGGACAGAATCACCGGCCTTGTGACGCAATCAACGGAAAAAGTTTCCGCAATTGCCGCTGCTTCAAAACAGCAGGACGCGGAAATGTCGTCGATTACTCAAGGTTTGAATCGAATTGAAAACATGACGCAAGACAATCTGGAAACAGCCAAACGGACGGCAAGTGCTACCGAAACGCTAAACGCCATGACTTTACGTCTAAGCGAACAGATGAATAAGATTAACAGAAGTTAAACTTGCGGGTGGCCGCAGGGTAGCTGCCTATTTTCATTTTTGCAAAATAGTAAAACCCTAGTATTTCCTGCA
>JBOFQC010000971.1:0-5613 GCA_051660725.1 Thermoguttaceae bacterium | reverse complement strand
TTACGAATGGCGGTTGAGTCTTGGGCCAACGCACGTAATGCAGATCAAAAGGGTGTCCAGTGGCACTTCACAGTAGATAACGCAAGAATAAAACTCGAATCACTGTATCCAAAGTTTTTAGATTAACAAAGCACTAGTGGGAGCGCAGGGACTCTTGGATGGTGCCGACTTGTTCATAGAGGCGATGCGCAGCCGGATGGAAAATCATACTCTTGTTCATTCGTTGTTTTATGTAACGGAGCAGACATATCGGATGCCAATCCTCTCCGATGAAGAGATTGAGGAAAAAGCGGATGCGATGGTGGCACAACTCCGCAGAGCCAGGGAAAGTGCAGTCATTCCAGACGATTGGAGTGACGAGTTGAAGAACCGCAGGGAAAGACATTGGAATAACATGATCGATGAGACACCGGCGGCAGTGCGGAAGCATTACATGCAGGCTTCGATTCGTTCACGGTATTCGGTCAAATACAAAGCCCCAAGTTTTTCACGAAAATTGTTGTCTTTACAGATTGAACGCCAAGGGCAAGACCCCACAAAGTGGGAAGTTAATACGAATGTAATTGAAGCAAACATTGTAAGCGACAAATCGACTTCTGAGGGGGTGCTCTGGCTTCCGCAAGAGCGTTCGGCCCATGTCAGTGAAACGCAAGCCTATATGGAAGCATTTCTCTCTTTCGGAAGACTTCAGGGACTGTCTGTTTCTCCTATGCTCCTTCTGCTTTTACAAGATACGGATGTAGAAAAATACGAATTTTCTGATGAGAACATTTCCAAATTCAAGGAAGAGCGGGATAAGCTGTCACGGATTGGTCAAGATAAAATACTGCACACAGTTGGAACGGTAACTTACGATAACAATGCGAGAGCCTATGTGATAGAGACTTCCGCTGACGGCAAAGTGCTTCAGCGATACTGGATTGATGCTGCCAGAGGGTATGTATGCCCATTAGTTCAGTATTACGACGAAAACGGAAATCTCTTTTTGGAATACAAATCGGAGGATTATTTCCTACACGAAAAGTCAGGGCTTTGGTTTCCTCAGCTTTACCTAGAGATGACAACCGATAGAGACGGCAAGCAACAATTCAAGGAATACCGTATCGACAAGTCGTCCGTCAGTATTAACTTTCCGATTACGGACGATGAGTTTGCAGTAGAGATTCCTGACGGTGCAACGGTCATTGACGAAAGGCAAGGTAAAGGATCACGGCGGTATGTGGCAAAGAGTGTCGGGGTTTTATCGCTGGGCAAAGGTGGTTTGGACTTGGAAAGAATGAAATGGCTGGCACCAACAGAAATACAAAAAGCGAAAACTCGTTTCACTTCAGTGCGTGTTCTTTTCGTGGGCATCGGCACATTGCTGATTATCTTGGGGCTGTATTTCAAGTTCCGTCGAAAGTCATAACGTACCTTGTGTGGTTGATATTGGGCAAGTAAGAAGGGCGAGCGCACGCTTTTTTCTTTATTTTCCGGCTTCGCCCAGCGTTCCGTGAATCAATTCCATTAAAAATTCAAAACTCCAGCCCGCCATCTCCCACCGTGATTGTTCCGTCCAGATTGACTTTGAAATGGAGCGTTTCATTCGTGTCCAGCACGATTTTGTTCGTTTTCAAAATGCTGGAAATCTTACTGTCAAGACTTTCCGCTGTCGCTCGAACTTTTTCACGAATCAATTCTACGGATTTTGTAGAGTATAAACTGGCACCGGACGGATCGTTGTTGTTAATTCTCAGTGCCCATGCAATCGGGGAGTGATGTTTGGAAGTGGCGGCAATGGTGTCCCACGTTCGAAGTTCGCCTAAATTTTGAGGTTGCCATGAATTCAGGTCAACGGGACCATTCTTTCCAGTATTTTGGTATGCGGCCAATGCTTCGACAGACAGAGTAACCATGTCGCCGAGAGAATCAGTCCTTGTGATTTCGCTTGCTGGTTCCGGCTGTGAATTTTTGTTCACTGCCGATGGTTGATACGCAGAAGACGTATTCCAATAATTTGAGGATAGAATATTACTCATGATTCATTACACCAGAATGGTTCGTTGTTGCTAGAGCATTTTAATAATTATTGTACACGATTATTGTACGCAAGTCATTTGTGTAACGCAAGTATGTTTGTCGTCTCCTCAACATCGTAGATGTTGCAGAACGGTAGAACAGTGATTTCTCCTAGTCCCGTTAGGGACTGTTGTATTTTGGTTACGTTTTTTCTACCATTCGTAAACGCCGACGGCGTTGAGGATGGGATTTTTTGTAATTACATCGTACATAAATTATTAAAACGCTCTAAGCGGAACATTGTCATGTCATTGTTACATTATATTGTTATGCCGCTATTCCAATGTATCTGATTATCGTGCAAAAGCAAAACTAAACATGGAAAAAATCGGCTGATTCGGTTGAATTACACGTTATTTTGCATATTTATCGATACAATTGCTACAAACGGGCTATTTTGTCAAGAAATAATGCCCTTTCGGCAAGTTTTTTCGTCGATAAAATATTTCAGTTCATGCTGCAATCCTTTGAAATCGGACAGCAACTCGTTGAGTTTTTCGCTTGCGCTTTCATTGCCGCCCGAGTCACGGACAAGAAAACTGACGTTGCCAGTTTCGGCATCGTGTTGTGAAACAATATCATTGATTGACAATCCACTGTTACGTCTGATGTAATCGCCGACAAGCTGCTTTCTTGCTGAAGCCAGTTTGTCCGATGTGAAGTCGAACAACCCAACAGTTCTTCCGTTCGATTGCCCTTCTTTCTGAAGTTCTTCCGCAATATCCATTTTCGCTTTTTGCGTTTTGATTCTTTCCGCAATGTCTGGATCGTCGTTGATTAGCTTTTCCAGAGCCTTCTTTTTATCGGGACGGATATTGCCAAGTGCAACAATGTTTCCGTTTTTATCTTCTGCAAAAGTGATTTGGCGTGTCAGATTATCCAGTCCTGCCTTTTTCATGAGAGGAGCGAGCGAAGCTGCAAGTTCCCGCGATTCCTGTTCAATTGACGAACGAAGGGTTTCTCTAAGGGACGCAACATTCGACACTTTTTCTACGCCAAGCAAAGTGCATAGACCAGAGAGATCGTTCTCGTTGTTGTTGAAAACTCTGTTCGGATCGGCTTCTCCGGGATAAATAACCGCTCCATTCATGTACGAGAAATCGAACGAAAAATCCGATTTGCTTTCCGAATTGTTGCTTCCCAATATTTCGGAAATCTTGGCATACAGAGCCGGATTATCTTTTCTGATCTGGTCTATGACTCCTCCATCTGACCCTTCGATGCTCTTAACTCCTTTCAATGCGTCACTTTCGCCGGGCCTGAGGTCTTCAAAAGCGATTCCGTCCAGAACGTCATTTCCACCGAGCCGAAGGTCGCGTAAAGAAATACCGTAATCATTTTTCAGAACCGAATCGAGTATCACCCTGTCGGCAACAGAGTCGTGTTGGACGGTATCCCCGTCTTGATATTTCGAATTGGTGAACCGCTCAAAAGTATTTCGCTGGGCTTGCGACAGCAACAAATCTTGTCCAATGGATGAATTTTGGTTCAGGACTTTTTCAATCGCATCTTTTTTTTCTGGATCGAGATTGGAATCTTTGAGCTTGACCTGCCCATCCTGATTGACCGAGAAGTCGAATTTTTCGAACGCGCCCAACGTAATGCCGTTGAGTTTAAGAACATCGTTAATTTTCGAGTTGATTTTCTGATCGTCGAGAGCCATTCGGAGTTTTATATCGTCAATGTCGTAAAACTCAAATTCGCTGATTTCCTCTTTGAATTCAAACGCATCGTTAAGATTGATTCCGAGTCCCCAACCCGCCAAAAGCTGGTGAGTCGGCGCATTTTTTCCGTTACTGCCAGCTGGAAGACGAAAGAGAATTTTTGAAGAAAACTCATTATTTTGCGATGCGGAATTCATGTTTATCGGTCTCTTGTAGACCGGCATATCACGAAACAGGGTGGGCGACTTGGTGAAGGCATCTTGCAAGTCGTCTGCGGATGACGCTCTCGTCAGCGGCTGTTTTACACCGGAATAATCATTACTGATTGAGGAGCGACTGAAAAATAGGGAACTAATGGCAGTCATATTTGAACTCGATGAAAAAACATTTACTGATACATCGTCATTTTTAGACCGAATAAAGCCAACCAACCGCTTTCTGCGAAAGCGGGCTAAACATTCCGTCATGTAACTTCTTTACGCCAGCATCGCAGTGATTTTCGTGCGGTCTAAGTTTTTGAACTCCTCGACCGACATTTGCAGTTGCTTCTGACTGTTACCAGATTCGATGATAATCTGGTCGCCCGGCAGCTTGTTGCCGGATTTATCTGTAACTAAAATGCGATACTCTTGGAACAAGGTGTCGTTAGAAGTTCGGCCCGCTTTTACATTGCCTGACTTCAACATTAAGTCCATTAACCCCTGATTTTCCTTGATAAGTTCCATGACGTTATCAAGATAGCCACTTTTGCCATCAACCCAAGAAGGACCTGTTATTCCGCCGCCATATCTTAACACACGAGCATTTTCATCGATATTATTTTCGTCCAGAATCTGCTGAACCCCATCCAAAAAGAACTTGCGTTCTTCGAGTGTCAGCCCAATTAGTCCGACACGATCTTGAGTTTTCAGTGTAATGTTTGGGGAAGCAGGAGCGTCTTTGACTGGGTTTTTGTCGTGTATTTCGACATATTTATCATCCAAATAACGTGATTGCACAACATCGAGACCTTGCTCAGGGCGTCCTTGATAACGAGCGGGTGGATTATAAGAATACCCATATTCGTCAACAGGGAATTTTCCAAAGGTAACCTTCTGCCCCCAATTATTATCTTCTGAAACGACTGTTACAAAATCGTCCGTCATCCACTGCATTATGTCATGCCCTTGATACGCTTCGGCTCCTTTATTGTAATCCCAGCGGCTAAGCGGATTGTTGTCCCACTCTTGTTGGGCTTTATTGATGCGGCTGGCTTCCGCTGCACCGGGATAAAAAATATCGACCAGCGACGGGGGTCTATTTGCTCGCGACTCGGCAATTCGAGCGACATGCTCGGCAGGTAACGCCGCGCTATCATCCCGCAAATTTGTTGGCATCGGTCTGTCGTAAGTAACGACATCATGAGGCTGACTGGCAATAAATTCTGGACTGAACTTGGTTATGTCCAGTACGGCACCTCGCAGGCTCACGACATCGACATACTGCCTGTCTGTTGTATCGCTTTGCGTCTGGAGACTTGCCCCGTCCGCATTTTGTTTCGAGACGGCATTTTTCGCCCACTGTTGCCCACTATACACGGAATAATTTGATACAACACTCATGTTGGACTCCTATTATACTCTACACCGTGAATAAACTGAGCTTTTCAAATTGTAATAATAATAGTATAATCCATTTTTTACATTTGTCAAGGATGTCGACATGTTGAAAACGAATTATACAAACCAAGATCGTGAAACTTTTGATAAATTACGTTACAGTTATCCCGACGAACGAATCATGCGACGATTCGAAATCCTATGCTTGCATGCGTGTGGAAAATTTGCTCCCGAAATCGCAAAAATCGTCAAACAACATGTACGAACCGTCCGCGATGTCATTAAAATGTTTC
>JBOFQC010000970.1:0-2787 GCA_051660725.1 Thermoguttaceae bacterium | reverse complement strand
GAGTTACGCCGTGAGGTTGTTGCCTGGGCGATGCAGTGCAACGAAAAACAAAAAGGCGTCCAATGGCACTTCACGATAGATAACGCAAGGACAAAACTCGAATCACTATATCCTAAATTTAAATACTGACAACGCACTACTCATGATGAATTCTCCTTTTTTGGATGGGTGTCACTTTCTTTCAATTCTAAACGAGTGGAGTATCCCGTTTAAATTTTGATGGTCAATCATTGTCGAGTTGATAAATCTGATAAATGGATTTCAGCTTTCGGCGTGTCGCAAGACTCGTTGCCGACAGTGATCAGCCTTACCGGACAGGCTTTTACCCGATGTGGCACCGAAAGGTTTGGCATGTTGATTTTATACAGGAGCCCGGCATGGGCGGGAACCGTTCAGGCATAAGTAGCTTCTCGTGAAGTGTTCCGCCTCCCGCGACCTAGCGTCGAGGAGTGAATAGGTCGGCTCGTTTCCCGAGTTTTTCAATGTTTGCTTCTAATTATCTTTAGTTTTCCCAACATTGGAAAACGTGCAATTTATTCCGGGCGACAGTATACATGACTTTTGCTCCTCATTCTTAACAGATTATACTTGGTGCAAGTAGCACTCAGGTCACGCTTTCTTCGCAGGGTGCGAAAACCTAAGCGAAAAATTTACGTGCAAAGCCGTCTTTGTTTTACCGTGTTTCAATACATTGTCCTGTCGTTTTTTCTCGCCCATTCGTGAAAAAGTTTAACGCATTCCGCTTTGTCAACCACCTCGAATTTGTTGATGAGCGGGTGGTCCAATGTTTCGTGAGCAAGTTCATAGCAGATGGTGTCATCGAATCCGCCAATAACCGAGTCGTGACGATTGGCACCGTAATACAATTTCGTGATACCGGCAAAATAGATAGCAGTGAGACACATCATGCACGGCTCGCAAGTGCTGTAAATTTCGCACTCAGGGATAAAAAACGAGCCGAGTTTCTTGGTCGCTTTTCGTAACGCTGTAATCTCGGCATGGGCAGTCGGATCGTTCGTGGAAAGCACCTTGTTGCATGCGATTGACACCACTTCTCCTTCTTTTACGACAACTGCTCCAAACGGTCCACCATCACCGTTGGCCATTCCTTTTCGTGCGGCTTTCACCGCGAGCTCCATGTATTTGTTCATCTGTGTTTTTGGGTTCAGTATGATTCTTCGATATGGTGTATACCGGAGCCCGGTATGGGCGGGAACCTGCCGTTCAGGCGTGAATAGGTCGGCTCCTTTTCCTAGTTTTTCAATGTTTAATGCTGATTATCTTCAGCTTACCCTACATTGGAAAACATGCAGTTTATTCCGGGCGACAGTATATTTGTTTTATTTTATGTTTATGTGAATTTTTCGATTTTTTAGAATCCCTTCAATTCCCTCATCCTTGCATGCCACTCGCAGAATTCGGGCTCTCTTTTTTTAGTTCAGAAGAGAAGCGTATCTTTATTGCAGACCACGTCTTCAAGCAACCATTGTAACATATTTTTAACAAATTAGTAGGCGGCGAGAAACTCAAAATACGTGGACATGTCTGCCGTTTTTCGGATAAAAAGTCAATTATGATATTGTCTAAATTTTTATAACGTAATGAATTACGGTGTTTTTTGTGTTGTCGTGCGTCTTATGATTGTATTGTGAACGGTAATGAAAAATACCATAACGAACTATAAACACTGATGACGCTCGATTTTCAATCATTTGAAAACGCTCAATTCACCACTGAATAATGTACAGCAAAGAAATGGCGTTGACAGCGACGCCACGCAGAGGTAAAATGCACAGCAAGATGTGATGAAGACAACACCGTCGAGGAATAAATAGTGGTGCCAACGTTGACAGCCTACCTTGGTGCCTGGAATTAATCTAGACAGGTCCTCATCATAAAACTTCCCTGTTGAAAACGCATTGAAAAATCTATTCATGAGTCTCCAAAACAGTTCTGTTGTGTTTTTCACGGACTGTTTCCAGTTGAGTACGTCAATTATAAACAAAGAATGAGTGATATGTATGGTAAGAATAAAAAACTAATATCTCTTGAGCCGAAACGTATTTTAATTGTCAGATTAAGCGCTCTTGGTGATGTAGTTTGTGGGCTTCCTGTCCTTGCGGCTTTGCGTTCCAAGTTTCCACGTACAGAAATAGCTTGGCTTGTTGAAGAAAATGCCGCCTCATTGATAAAGGGTCATAAATATATTGATAAATTGATCACGGTTAGAAAAGGATGGTTAAAATCTCTGACACAGATTATTTCTCTACGGAAAAAATTATTGGCTTATGCACCTGATCTGACTGTCGATATGCAAAGCCTCTTAAAAAGTTCTGTTGCCGCTTGGCTTTCAGGAGCAAAAAACAGAATCGGATTTGGTGGAAAACATGGCCGAGAAGGAAGTTGTTTGTTCAATAATATAAAAGTAATTACGAATCAAACTCATGCCATAGACCGAAATATGCAGCTTATTGAGGCACTCGGAATATCTGGTGTCCCGATTGAATTTGATTTGCCGGAGAATGATTCAGATAAAACGGCAATTGAACAGATGATGCAAAACTTGAAAATAAGTGGTCATTTTGCCGTACTTAATGTTGGAGCCAGCACAGAATGTAAAAAGTGGTTGCCAGAGCGTTTTACAGAGCTTGGTCGATATTTATTCACAAAGTGGAATCTCCCCGTCTTAGTAATAGCGGGTTCTGAACAAGAGAGAAAACTGGCATCACAAATCGCGGCAGCGTCGCACAGTAGTATTTCGCTTACTCCAGAGCTTAGTTTGCCGCA
>JBOFQC010000969.1:0-2587 GCA_051660725.1 Thermoguttaceae bacterium | reverse complement strand
GTGAAAGCTTGCTTTTTTCACTCGTTTCCGTCATTTTAATTTTTCCTTCTTCGTCTGGCTCGCAAACACAAGCAAGCGAAAAACATTCACCGGAACCCCCGATTTTTTCAATAACCGCTTTGAAAACATAAAGATTTATGTTTTGATTCGTGTTTTGGTTGAGCCAGTCAACAGAGGCTTTATGTTCTGGATGTATTTCTTCAGCAATCCAAACAGCGAACTTTGCCTTGTTTGTGACTGCGTATGTAATAAGTTTACTAAAATGGCTGTGGTCGGTACGACCATATTGATTCTCAACAACAACTTTGTCATCTTGTCCATCAATCGAAAAAACAATATCGCTACTAAATTTATTATTTGGTTTTACCTCAATACCTTCAGTTGTAAGGTCAACACCCAATACATCTCGTAGATATTCAATTCCCTCATCGCTTGCAAGCCACTTGCTGAATTCGGGCTCACTTCCAAAATGAGTTTTTAAGCTGACCATTTGCTTTTTGACGAAGTTTGACATTGTGAGTCCTCACCAATTTTTCTGGATTGCATTTTTGATTAGTTCAGAATAGAAACGCATCTGTATTACAGGACGCATCATTCAGTAACAATTGTAACATACTTTTGACAAACAAGTAGTGACGAGAAACTCAAAATACGTGGACAAACCTACCGTTTTTTTGATAAAAAGCCAATTACAACTATCTCGGTAAACTTTTGTCACGCTTGAAATTACGGCATTTTCTTCAATCAAGAAAAAAATTTCCAAAAAGTTTTCTTTGCTGATTGACGCCGCTAATTTTATATACTATATTTTCTCCGTGGTTGAGAAAACCACATTCGTTAGATGCCTCACCGGAAAGCAATTTCCGTGGAGAATCGACAGGTGAAGGCAGAGCGTGTTTAGTTGGCAGGCCAGAAAACCAGCGGAATGTTAAACATTGCGAAACCGGAACCGTGATTCGAAGCGTTTTACTCAAAAAGCGTTGGCATTTCCAGCTTGGTCGATCAGTGTTGGGTCGGCTTTTAGGGCAGCTCGCGAGAGTCGCTGTCATAGGAGGAACAAGACTAATTTTTACAATTTGACTAACACTTTATAAAGGCGTAAATATCTGCGCGCTAAGTGTTTATCAACGGTTCAGCCGAACCGCATGTAGAAAGACTGTCTTGGATTCTGAACTCCATTCTTGGTGTCATTCCCCCCGAATAAATTCGAGGCAGTTTTTCTTTTTAAATTCCCCACTTCACACGGACGAGGTGGATAATATTTCACATGGACGTTTTCACTTTCTATTCAGGATTGAAAACAAGATGCAAAATAAATTTCACGACATTCATATTTCACGATTAACGACCCGTTCCGCCAACAGATGTTTGAGTCTTGCCGCTCGCACTTTTGGTATCGAATCACAGCAATTCAAAACAGTACAAAGTTTCACCAAAGACAAGCGTGCAGGTTATGTTGCGATACTCAAAGACCGCATTGTGGGATTCATCGTTTACGATAATCGAGGTTTTGCAATTGCAGATGTACTTGCGATTGCCGTTGATAAATCAATACTACGGCTAGGTTTAGGACGTAAACTGCTTGCACGTGTCACCAGATTGCCGCGACAAGTTGTCACTATAAATGTAGCTGAAACATTACTTGACACTCAACTGTTTCTACGTTCACAAGGGTTCAAGGCGATAAAAATTGAGCATGCTGAACCGTGCGATTATTATGTTTTTCAAAAGGTTATGAAGCTTCCAGTTGATCCCAAACAACCTGTTTCAAATCTGACACCACAGCTGGCTGAGACAGCTTTACCATAATGGCATTCTTTGGTGCCATCCCCCCCAAAAAAATAAAGGAGATTGTTGTCACGGATGTCCTCACTCAATATGTCACGTTTTTATCACTAAATTTTCGGAGGATAAATGTTAACTCGCAAATTTACATGGATACATTTTTACGCCAGACACCATTTAAGATGTTGCACTGGCTCTTGCCCAGGATGGGTGTCAACCTTGCTGTCGATTGGACAAAGCTACATGCTTACGATCTTGGAAAAATCAGGGCGGAATATCATACGCAGCCTGATGACATCAAACTACAGGCAGAAGCGACGGCAAGAGAAATCGCAGCCCTTGCCGACCAGCAAGGGATTGCGGCAATGAAGGAAGCTGCGGAGATTTATAACGATAAGGTTTTTCTGCATTATATCAAAAGCTATCCGAACAAATACATGTTGGCAGTTGTCGCATGGTCACAGCATCAAAGGATTTATGAAAAAGCAAAAACACTGCTTGAATTAAATCGGACAAGTTTCGGTAAAAAGCGGACCGGGTTGCCTTTGGTGTCGCCGGAGTTTTCGGACGAGAAACTTGACACCCTTAAACATAACCTACAGGAGTATTTTCTGAGCAAACAGAATCGCGGCAAGGTGTGTACAGTCGAGTTGCTTGAGCGAAGTGTCGGTGTTTTCACGGTGTTTGCGTATTGTGACGACTACGAACGTGCCACGCTTTATCACAACGAGCAGGAACTACTTCTTGCGAAACTTGAAACACCGGTATTTGAGCTTGTTTTCAGTCTTGATGCGAATGAGGG
>JBOFQC010000968.1:0-3547 GCA_051660725.1 Thermoguttaceae bacterium | reverse complement strand
ATACAAAACACTCGCCCCTTTCGATTCTATCAACTCCTTCACACGACCATCCAAATGCGCACTCAAATTGTCCATTATCACAACATCATCTTTACTCAACGTCGGAAGTAATTTCGTTTCAATATAACTCACGAATCTCTCCGTATTCATCGCGCCGACGAAAGCATGTGGAGCGACAATTTTATCGTAACGCAAACCACAAATGTATGTGTTCGTCACCCAATGACCATGCGGCAACGTGACGTTGCATCCGGTTGGCTCCCAGTCTCTTCGAGACGGTCGCCCTCGGTGCCGACTATGCGAATTCCAGCGTCACGCTGGTTTTTGAGCGACATCGGGACGATCTTGCTCTACAGCGTTCAATTGCTTTTTTATAAATGAGTTTCAATTTTATCAGTTCGCTTGCGATTGTTGGCAAGCTGACATTGATTGGCAGTAGCTTCTGAATTTCTTCGAGCGTTGCATCGGGCTTTTTTGTAACGATTTTGTTCAGCAATTCACGATGTGGTTCGAGTTTTGGCTTTGGACCGGTCTTTGGCGTGATTGGTTCGAGTGAGCCTGTTTTTTTGAATTGTTTTCTAATTTTTTTGATCCAATCGGCGGAAACTTTCCATTTGACGGCGAGTTTTTCAATAGTGAGCTTGTGTTTTTTTTCACGATTTTTATTGTCTTCATAATCATCCATGACCCGCTGTCGTAATTCTATAGGAAACGCTTTCATCGAATTCTCCCTTCCGTTAGAGTTGATACTGCACGAAAAGAGAATGATAGCATTTTTTGCAGTTCAAGGGTATATCAATTCCTAAAACGCTCTAGTTGAAAAGTGTGTTAAAAAATGCCGGTGGAGCTGTAAAGCGGAGAATAACGCTAACTCCACCGGCGACCGTCGATCGGGACGCTCTGACGGCTAACGCAGGGCAACGAAACAGTATCAAACGCGCCCATACTGGAAGGCGAACGAAACGAAAACCAGTCCCCCAAACCATTACTTTTTCGGCTCTCCCTTTTTTTGCTTTTCTTGTTTGATTTTCATGTAACGGCGGATTGCCTGCCTTGTCCAACAATCCGACTTAAAATCAAGCAGGTTTATGTTTGTTGTATCGTGTTTCATTGATCGGATTTCTCCTTGCGTTTTTCAAGCAGTTCTTCCCACTGCTCCTTGATCTTTTGGATTCGTGCGATTGCCGATTCAAGGTAGTCTTGGGTTTCGGCGGCAATCTTGTCTTGTTTGGAGATTGCCTTGCTCTCTTGTAATTCTGTCAAATTCGATATTCTCCCTCTTGGTGAAAGTGTGAGTCCATAAAAAAACCCCGATAAGCAAAAAGGTAAAGATCGGTCGTGCCAATGTTGACACAACCGAATTTCAAGAAGACAAGGCCCTATACACACCAGCCATTTTTAGTTCCTTGTCTCCTTGCGTCAAACCTTACAATTTACGGGCTTTTTGGATTTTCAAGAAGACATAAAATACCGCCCTTGTTCCAAGAAGACGCAAAGTAAGACAGGTAAAATATGGAACATGGCGAAGCGTTTAACGGCATGTCGCGTGAGGCGGTCAAATTCGCAACAGGCAGCGTGCGGGGAATTGCCGAGTTTATCAGCGAGAACCAAAAACTCGTGCATGCACTTGGCGTAAGTGCCGTTGCGGTCGGGACTTTCGGTGCAGCAAGTATGGCGGTTGGTATTGGCACTCCGCTTTTTGTTGGAGTCATACAAAACATTGAAACAGCAACGTCGAAACTCAACATTTTCAAAAACGCCATTTCCGCAGTCAAATCGCAAGAGGCTAAAATTTTGTTTCAGACAGTACCATAATAACGCTTGATGTCCCCACCTCTATCACGTCATCGGTATCAATACTAAATTGAAACGCATACAGTATGTCTAAAAAACGTCCCAATAGCTCCGCTGTTTCTGTGTTTAAATGAGACTTAGTTGAGATACAAAATGGAAGCAGTTTAGCCGCTTGCACACGTTCGAGTACCTCTACTAAATGTGGATACAACAGCACATCTCCTCCACCAAAATCAATACAACACACACCACTTTTAATTGCCTCATCTAAACATTCAAAAATACGTTTTTTATCTAGCGGTAAGACATTGCGTCGCTCCAAGTAACAATAACGGCAATTAGTCACACATTGAGAGGTTAAGTGCCAATTAAGGCATAGTCGCTATATTCTGGAATCAAATAAGGGATATCATATTTTGGTTCATGGTAGTGACAATCCGTAAATTTGGTGTCAAAAAATGCTTTTGATACCAGCTTCCTTTACACCCACACTCGCTCGTTGCTATACCAAAAGTGTCATCAGACATCATTGTCGTAGCTGCGACAGATGACGGAAATTTTATACCAGAACGGGAAATACCATTGGCACCATCAATTATACTACTCCTTGTGGTCGAGAACTGGGGAAATAAATATTAAGATAGCCGTATATCAGATAAATGAAAACCTGTGAATTTGCTTTTTATGTCTCCATTAGCCAATACTGCGACATCCACCTCGTGCTTAATAACAGTTGGAAACGAAAAATTTCCGATTAAAATTCCGTTCGTCCAAGTAAAACACTGTGCAACATCTCCGATTTCTCCTGCGATACGCACTTTCTGTATGATATTCTCACAAGAATATAACTCGCAATATCTTTCGTCTGACTTGGAAGTTGAATCCAATTTTTTTCTCTGGTAACAAAATGCCCCGTCATTTGTGCAACAATCCAAATTTTTTGTAACAAACCATTGTTCCTCTAATAGATGCCCAAGTCGTTTATTTGAAAGCGCATGGAAAATTAGCAACGGCGAAAGAATAGTAAGTAGATTATCCTTGATAAATCCTGCTTTGTTAGTACCATGAAAAACTGATTTTTCCTCATCATTTGGATCGACGATATAGCTCCACCATAACTGTTTTGAATGTGGATCCATACAATCCACATGAAACAATGGTATTTCACATAAAACATCGGGTTTTTTTTTAATTTCACATCAATCCTTGCAGAAATATTTCCTGTGTCGGTTGAAAACTTCATGGGTTCAATGTTCGCAGACCATTTCTGGAGTGCTATCCATTTTTTTCTCTCCTCAAAAAGCATATTGATTGCTCGTCTTGCTTCCTCCGGTGAAAGATCTGTAGCAATATTTTTTTCATTGATATCCAAACGCCCGTAATTTACCTCGTCGACAATATCCCTTCCACTTTTCCTAATTGCGTGCATGACGAAAGGACCCGCAGCAAGTCCGCCAATGATAGTGCCAAGTGCAAGACGACGTGTAATTTTAGCGTCCATGATTCGCTCCTTTCTAAAAAACCGACCGTACTTCAATCAAAAACTGCCAAACCAACCGACTTCACCCCTCATTTTAACAATAGCAAAAATAACAACAACAAGGGTGGGGGGGAGGTGGATTTTTTTGAAAAAAATGAAAAGACTGCAATTTTTGCTCGTCATAATCGCTATAAAATCGCTCCCGCTGGTCGCTTGGTGTTATGTAACAATTTGTTTTTCGTAACGATTGTAACGTAAATGCCGACCGCGACG
>JBOFQC010000967.1:0-2523 GCA_051660725.1 Thermoguttaceae bacterium | reverse complement strand
TTAGCTGCAACGGGTTTCGGACTTGCTACCGGAATTGTCAGTCACGTCATGTTGGAAACCGCAATTGCAGGCGGCATTACCGGTACTGGTGAAGCGGTTGTACACCAAACAGGTGAAGGGCTGAAATTCAGTGTTGCGAAATTTTTCCAATCGATCCAGATAGAATACGCCAAGCGGCGGGCAGAACACTTTTTCAGTTGGTTCCAAAATGAGGTTTGGACGGGCCTTATTAACCGCCTTGAAAAAGGAGGCGCAGTCCCGGAAACGGCTGATTTTTTAAACGCACAAAAAACGCTTGAGGATTTACGAACATTAAGCACTTAGCCCGACGTTGCCAGTGCTGAGTTCCACGCCATCAACTTTTTTCACTGCTGACACCAAACTTCTGAAGTCTAACGTCTAACTTCTGATGTCTGCCCCTGACGTCTGACACCAGCAGACTCCCAGTTTTTCCAATTCTTAATACGTGTCGGTAACGAAATCGAATCCTGGCCGCTTGGATTACCGTGATCGGTTCCGACAAGAATCGGTAATGAATTCAAAGCGGCGCTTCGTATACTTCCGTTGTCGTCAAGCAGCCCAACCAATATCCTCGCAAGTGCTGGATCAGAAAGCTGTTTCATCGACTGCGCGACTAATAATCTGGTTGTGTTATCCTTGGAATTCGCTAACCGTTCAAGAGCAGCCGTTCCTCGCTGGTCGTGTAATTTGCAGAGCGTAATCGCAGCGGTTACCTGAATCACAGATTCATTTCGCAACAATAACTGGTTGACAGCTTCGTGAATTTTTTCGTTGTTTTTACCAGCGGTGTCAGAATAAGCTCCGGTACCAGAACCGGAGTTACGTTGCTCATCAATCTCGCTGTTCATCTTTCGTTCTGCAAGTTCGCCAATAGCCAACAAAGCGTAATGCACAATATCCGGTGACCGATCATACAAAAGTGGTGTCAGGTACTCAATAACAGCCACGTCTCCAGATTTTTGGAGCAGCTCACACGCACGACGCCGAACTTGAGTAGCGTTGTTATCCAACTGAAATACCGCGAAATTATCAGCCAGCTCGCCCGGCTCAGTGTCAAAAATCTGCATTATCGTAAGCAGCGTCAGTGCATCATTTTCACGAACACCGCATTCAAATAATCTGGTCATGTGCAGCGGTGACAATCCGGTACGTTGCGACTCGCTTAAAATTTCATTTGCGGCAGTCCGCCGTTCATTAACCGAATCGGACTGCAAATCATTGAGCAAAACGAAAATCCGGTCAACTCGCGGCAGCAGTTCGGTGTAAATTTCTTCAGGTACGATTTTATTCTCGTTTATACTTAAATACTCAATGACAAGCGGCAACTTCGGACCAAGTTCAAGCAGCGAATCTTCAGCTTTCGTTCTAAATCGCCTGTCAATTTCAAGGTCACAGTACGTATCAAAAGCGGTTCTGCCTTTTTCCAAACTGCTCCGGTCCAGTTCACGCTGCGTTGCCGCTGAATGTGACACCTGCTTGATATCATTATTATTGTTTTTACGTAACGCCTGGAAATCTTCAATGCTGTAAAACCGATCTTTCAATTCTTCAAGCGATGCTTGGCGTTCAGCAACCTGTCTGTTCGAGAATTCGAAATCTCTGGCGTCAGGCCACATTTTCGTCAGCGCAACAGTTGCGGTTTCACGTTTTTGCAGCGACTGGCTACCCATTTCTTCCAGCAAAATTGGTGCGGCGTATTCAATTGGCCATTTTTCAATTGAACAAATAACAGCTTTCTGAACCTGCGGACTCTGGTCTTTCAGTAATTTTTCTGCAAGAGAAAAACTCTGCGCATAAGTCACGTCGTCGAGTGCCTTTGCAACTTCAACACGAACATCAAGTGATTTGTCACCGACGAGTTGGAAAACTTCATCTTTTTCATTCATCTTCCTAAAGGACGCAGCAATATGTGTGCGAACTTTCGGTGACTGGTCCTTGACATTTTCTCGAAGTAATGACACCAATTCTTTTTCGCCTGCGACACCAATTGCGTCAATTGTCGCCAGTCGAACCGAAAGTCTGCTGTCACGTAATCCGTCCTTTGCGTATCGTGAAAATTGCGGGTATTTCCAATGCGCAAGAGTTGAAATCGCAGCTGCACGTACCCGTTCGTCTCCCGGGTCGAATACCAATTTCGCAATGACGTCGGGACAAGTCGCAGTACTTGAATCGTAAGAATTCCCGGTTCGTGCAGGCGGAATCTTTGCGTCGCGCCAAATCTTCACAACCGCAAGCCGAACACTTGGATCACGACTGGAAATCGCTGACGTGAAACACTGTAACTCTGTTGGATTTACACGTTGAGCAAGTGAATGTAACAGCTCGATAACCAACTCTGGCGTGCCGGGATTGAAAATTTTTGCTTTTCCTTGAGATTCCTCTTTTTCGCAAAAACATTCGTATAATTCGACTAACTCGGCATCACTAACCGAATCAAGTGACGCCAACGCTTCAACCGCAGCGCAACGAATCTTGATTGAACACGAATTATTCTTGTTTTTA
>JBOFQC010000966.1:0-7758 GCA_051660725.1 Thermoguttaceae bacterium | reverse complement strand
AAGGTCGTGTTCTATCATGTCGGAAGTTTTGCGCTCGACGCCGCCGGTCTTGGCTACTATCGGAAACAGCAACTCCGTACCCATAGTTGACGAATTCTGAATTCGTGTAAACGCTGTCATGATATCAACCTCCGATGCGACACATCGAAACCGTTTTGTTACCACCCATTTCACAAAATGGTCAACTATATCCGGATGCAGAACCTGCATATCATGACGCCGCCGTTTCGAGTATGCCGCTTGAATTCGTACAGTTGCTGCCGAAGAAGCCAAGTCGAAATGCCGAAGCGTCAAACTGCCAAGTTCGCTACGCCGAAATCCGGTCCAAGCGGCGATGATGTAAAGCATTGCACGGTCCGCACCGGTTAAACCAACAGCCGGCCCGCCATGTTCCGCCGCCTCTACAAGGCGGTGAAACTCGTCTTCGCAAAGTGGCCTGCGGTGATGTCGTTGGTCAACTTGAGGGTTGAGAGGCTTGAGAATTATCAGCGGTGATTTTATTATCCGATTTGTCGCAACTAACCAATTACAAAAGATTTTCACCGCTCGCAAGTAGTGGTTGCTCGTTTGAACCGAAAGGCTATCTTCTTCTCGTAACTTCGCCAAGAAACCTTCAACGGAAGTCGCATTTATATCACTTAAGCGACGCCATTGACACCAGCCGAGCATTTTTTTAATCTTCACAATTGTTTCCGAAACATAATTTTTCGTGTTGTCTTTGGCACGAAGATGCTTTTCAAAATCAGCAATATGCTCAAGGAACGGCTTCTTGTTTTCACTATCGCAGCTGGTTACGACACCAGATTTTTCAAGCTCGACTTTGTTCACGATTTCTGCCAACATCTGCTGAGCAATCTGTTTGTTCTTGGAAAGTGACACCCTTTTGATGACACCGTTCGCGTCCCGGTACTGGCCCCACCATTTGTCTGTCTTGTATGATTTACGCTCTTTTGTAACCGGATCAATTTCAATAAGTGATTTTTTGTAAATGTTTGCCATTGTTGTAATTCCTTTGTAGACTAAGTATTATGCTGCCGGATGCAACAAGCAGTCGGCACGCTTTCATTGAGCGATAAAACTCGCATAAAGTAAAGCGGTGTCACGAATTATTTTGCGAATTTACCGTTTTTCTTGGACATCGCCCGAAACTCCCACTCTGAACGTTTCGGGCAAGCAGCATCTATCCATGCAAGTAGCTCGTCACGCCGCCAGTAATTGCGTCTGCCAATTTTTAACGGTTTGGGCGTCAGGGCGAAATCATTACGAGACCGCCACAGTTTTACATTGCAGCCACAAAGCTGAGCGGCACTTTTAGAATCAAGTAGAACCGGTTCAATTTGTTGTGTCGTTTTGGTGTCATTCATATTATTACCTCAGGTATGAACAATGTTTACGAAAATACAGTAAAGCAATAATGGCCGCAATGACAATTGCAACAACACCAGGCTCCGGAACAATAAACATCGGCTTTTCGTGTTCAATAACGGTTTTTAGCTTCGGTGGTTGGATGAAAAAATTTGGCGTCGTTTTCTGGTTCTTTATCAGAATTTCAGATATATCTGAGTGCAGAACTTGTGGTTGCCACACAACGGCGTCAGTTGTTATTTCAGGATCGCGTGTAATCGGCCACACTTGCGTTGTGTTGGCACCAGAATGCGTTTGCGAACAATCCAATGTTGTTTCGTCTTCCGGCGTAAAATCGGCGAAAATATCGTTGTCTATTTGCACCGGAGCAATGTCTGTAAATGCCGTCCCGGTTAATAAAAGTAAAAGTAGTATCGTTTTCATAAAAAATTATTGGTTAAGATGTTGCGAACAAAGAAAAACGCCACCCAGAAATGAGTAGCGTCAAACTAGATAATTTTGGAAGAGCGTTGTTTATTCGTCAATTTGCAGCTGATCGATTAGTTTATACGCTTCGTTCCGCAAAATTTTCACTTGTCCCTCGATACCATTTGTTGCATCAAGCATACGAGTAAGCAGCTCTAGCAATTCCGGTGCGGCAGCGATTAACTTAGCCTCTGCCCAAGGGCGTTTACAATCTGAAAATTCAATTGGTTCGTCAGCCAAATCCGCTATGAGACGCGTGCTTTCAGCATCTCGAATTGAGAGGCAACAAAACCCCGGCCTTTGATCCGACTCGTCACATACTACCCATTTTTTCATTTGAGTGTCCATTCTTTTGTAATTGTTGTTAGTGTTGTAATTGTTACGGTGTCATATATTACAATGCAACCCAAACATATTCAAGCAGTCTTGCTTAACAATCAGAAGTTATTGAATTGCAATACTTTACAGAATAAAACATTTTTGAAAAATGTTTCGACATAGCGGTTGACTTTACCACAAAACGATATAGATTGTCACGAGGCGTCACCAAGTGCGTGGGTAACCAATCCCCGTAGCGCAAAACGCATTTGTGATGCCACTTTAGTCGGTGCCGTAGGACTCGTTCCTTATGCAACACGGCACTGATATTACGTCCGAACTTGGGTAGCCTCTACGCTTCCGAGACCTATTTGTTCGTGACGCCGGGCAGTTGGTATGGATACCGCTGCCCATTTTAATTCAACACTCCCCGCCAGTGAGGCGTGGCGTCGGGCACCTAACCGTGTCCGGCGACCACGCTTTCATTTCTTGATTTTTAATATTTAACGAGGCGGTTCCCAAATTATCACGTCATCCGGCTGCCGGGGTGGAGTGTTATTCCAATCGCAGAATATTTCGCGTATCTTACCAGTTTCTGCATTATCACCTGTTCTGATTGCTGCAACTGTTGTAAATAGCGGCGTTTGCTGCGGAAACGAAACGCTGTACTCAGTCATTTGGGAGGAGTACCAAACCGCTTTATCCGGGGGACCACTGGTATCAACCGGCGTGTTTTGTGAAAACCAAACACCGAAAACGCAGTCGCTAACTTCACTTTTACCCGCGCTCCATGATACCGTTCGTGTGCCGTTGGATACTGAAGTTCGCAAGTTGTAAATAATCGGTAATGGGCTAAGCTCGTCGTTTTCTGAAATTTTTAGCAATTTTGTTTCGCAGCCCAGTGTATCTTTCCAGAACAACGACGAGGTTAAAACGGAAATCTCATAATCGCCGTCCGGCAATGAAACGCCACAAATCTCAAGGGGTGTCGATTCTGCATCTATAAAACCAATTTCATGTTCTTGCCCGGTCGCAATATCAGTCGCAACTATCCGCCAGCCCGGTTTTACAAACGACTGTCTTGAATTCGGGTAAGCTAATCTGCAGTTGGAAAGAATGTCAAACCGGCTAATAAACCTTGCCAAAAACTCTTGGGGGATGTTTTGAAAACGGACCGGAAACAAGCAATCCGCACCTTTTTGCGTACTGAACCGGGAACGAATAGCCGCATTGTTCAGTCTGAAAAGATAATCGGAAAACACGTTTAACCGGTTATTTGTACACGACTTATACCCGAATATATTGTCATATCGAAACCGTAGCAATTGAGTGGTGTTTATGCGCTCATTTATTACGTCATAAACAATTTTTACCGAATTAAATTGATTTTGGCGGTAATCAAACAGGTTCGGCAGAAGCTGCTTGATGTCGGAATAACATATAGTGTCGAAAGCCGACAAAATCTTATTCGAGACAGAATTATTTACGTCAAACCGGTTGACACCGCTTTGCGGAAACGGTATACTCAGAAAAGTGTCATAACGATTAAGACATAAATTATTTTGCCGATACTGCAAATCGTACCGTGATGTAAGTTTCGTGTTTGGCATTATTTATACCTTTAGAACCAGTTTAGCATGGTGTCACCTTCCACGTTTTCACGTGACTGGGTGCCGTCTAAAATCGTTTGCCTGAACCAGACACCAACGCTTTGACCGCCTAAAAGCGATTCAACGATTACCGCTTCGTCCAAGCTCTGGGCAAGTGAAAAGTCGATGCTTTCCGGTGCCAACGTGTCGTCGGTTGGGTCCTTGTAAATTCCGCCAGCGGGTATGTTTATACCGATGTCGAGGTCCGAAGCGGGCTCGATAATGTCGGATGAAACCCAAGACTGGGCGACTTTACCCCTAAACCCTCGCACCGAAGCACTTTGCGCATTTGCAACCTGCGTGCCCCCTATCCGAATTGCCGCACTGCTACTCCAGCTTCCGACGAATTTTTTCAGGATAAGCGTGCCCATCCCGTTGCCGGTCCAGCTTCCACTTGAAAGGACAACTTGGTCAACAACCGCCTCGTCTGTACCGGCTGACGTGATGGTGTCGCCCGGCTTGATTTCACGAGTCGCGTTCATAAATTGCAGCGTCCCCCAAAAGATCGGCTTTGTATAAAGCGTGTTGCCGCTTCGGTAATCGACATAACGCAGGTCGTTTTTCGTGCGGTTGCGAATCCAAAACCCCCGTGTCGGCCAAGTGCTTGCATTTGATACCGTAATCGCCTGTGATGCCGTATAAGACGGCGCAAAAGTCGTCGTCGGATATGTTGTGGTGCCAGCAGGCTTGCCGGTCCAGATTGCCAGTGCCGACATGGTATCGGTAACGTTTACCGACTTGTTTTTGACAACAGCAAGATGATACCGTGTCCTGCCAACACCGTCGTTTGTTTCATACCCTTCGCAGTTTGGCACAAAGTTTCCTTTTGGGTAGGTCAATGTAAGTGATTCGGTGTAACTCGATGATGCACGAAGACTTGCATAAGTTATGTCAACGAGAACATAGCCGGATAAATCCGCTGTATATAGTGGTAGATTTGTGGTGTTACCGGTGAGAATCACTTCCGGGCCGTAACTTCCGCTTGTTCCCATCCGGACAGAAATGGCTTTTGTGGTGGCAACGTAATAGATTTGTAACGTCCCTTCGCCAAGTAATCCAGATGCCTTTTTGACGGTGACACCAGTTGTTTGCACGCAAGTAATCGGCTCGACTTCAGGTTGCTTGCCGGAAATTTTCATGGAAAGGATTTCCTGATTGGACGCATATTTCCCCCCCTTAAACAGCTTGAATATGTCACCACCAGCCGGGGCAATTGGCAAAGCGGAAGCGAGTGTCAGTTTTTTGGTTGCCAACTCCCATTTTCTAACGTGGAATGTAACACCACGAAGTGAAGCGGTGGTGCTTCCTCCAGAAAAGAACCCGGTGGCACCGTTCCAAAAGTTGTCTGGCTGGGTTAGCCCCGGCACGTTAATAACAAGCAAGCTGGAATCCGAACCGGCAAAGCGGTCGGGTGGCGTCGCCTCCGGTGCCGAAAGGTCGCGTGAAGCGTAATAAAGTCCTACCATGTCTGGGGTTGGAATCATTTTTTCTCCTCAATTTTGAAGGTTAAAAGGTTGGTTTGGGTGTCACGGGTAATCACGCAATTCGGCGGAACCGGGAAGTCCGCTGCAAAGTGTGATACCGTGTCGCTTTCCGATTCGTTGCCGTATTCGTCAACCGCGACGACCCGGAAGCTGCTCCAGCAACGTTCAAGCTTAACTGGGCAGTTTATAATTATCCGTTCGCCCAGCGGCGGGTATTCACGTAACAAGGTTTCAGTGGCATCACCTGCGAGATATTTGTGATAAACTCTGTAGCAGGCGGCATTTTCAACGCTGTTCCACGAGATTTGCGGCCTGGTGCGGGCCGGAATGGTAATCGGGTCTGGGACGGTGTCGTCGCCGAAATCGTGAACTTCAACCAAAAAAGTTGTCGTCGGCACCTTAACTCTGATACTTCGCTGCATTGTTTCACCAAAAAACGGCCCAAGCAAAAACAGTCCGTTTAAAAACAGCCACGATTTTGTTTCAGGTGAATCGCTGGTCCAAGAAACCTGCACGAAGTTGTAAGTAATGTATCGGACAAGTACATTTTCAACGAGCATCTGACACCTCCGTTGCCGTCTTTGCCAAAAATTCCCAGTCTGGTATGACACGGTTATGTTGGTAATTTTTTCGGGCGTCACGAATCGCTTGGTTCAGGCTCGGAAACTCTTGGGACTCGTCCTCCGCCTCGTGTAAATGCCCTATAAATCTAAGCCTAAACATATATCCTGCATGAATTTCGGTTAATATGACATACGCCGCACCGAGATGCTTTTCGACGCACGCAAGGCAAGACGGTCGGCTCACTTCGCCGGTGTGAAGCGACTTTTCGCGTTTGGAAAGCCGACAACCGCACCGCTTGGAAGTCTGAAGCCCGGAATCAGAAACGCTGTCACTGTTTTTAGAAGCGATTTTGCAAGTGATGCCATGTATATGATTTGCACGCTTTATGTTGCGACTTTCAAAATCATTACCGGTTTTTTCAGCGTATAGAATTTCGTCACCCAGAATACAACATTTGTAAGCGGGCAGACCGTCACATTCCAAAAACCACTGCTCGTCTGTTCGCAAATCGTATTCGAGACAAAACACATCGCTTGATTCGCCGATCCAACTGCCGGAAATCAGCAGTTTATCAGGGGCGTCACTTTGGTAAGAGACCCGGTATAAAAATGCGCCGGGAATCTCGATCTTATAATCACCGCTGGTGTCATGCACGTGAACCACGTCCTGAATCTCACCGACAACAAGCCTGTCCTTATGCACGAATCCGGTACGTGCAATCCGCATCGCAACCGGCATCGAAAGGGTGTCAAGCGTTACGCCGTCCATCCTATAAAGTCTGTACGGCTCACGTGTTACATCGCCAGCCACGAACGATATATGAAAACCGGTTTCGTCACACCAGGCGGTTGGTGAACATTCAATCACGCCTTCATCAAAACCGGTATTGAGCCGTTTTACTGTTCCGTCAGGGAGCTCATAAAAGATTTTCCAGACAGTACTTGTCGGCTCTTTTTGTGTGAAAAGTAGTATTTTATTGCCGCCCGTGTCCCGGAACAGAAACGGCATGTGTGAATTATTGTTGCTGTTGTTCATCTTTTTTATCAGGAATAAGTTTCGGGTTGTCAAAATCAGGCCGAGGCGGCCATATATCGTTTTTCTGGTCCGGCGTTGTTGGGCACGCCATTTGAAGTACCATAAAGCCGTCGTAATTGTACGAGGTTTTGAATTCGTCATGCAAACCAACAAGCGTACCGGTCTCGTCAATGGTGCCATTACCGTAAAGCAGCCCGGTGTAATCCCGAAGCCGCCAGATCATACCCGGAACACCAATGCCAGGCTCTTTGAACGGACGCAGGTCCCAAACTTTGATTCGGTTGGGATAATCTTCGTCCGTTGCGGTGCCATTAGTGACCGCCCAGCCAAGATTTATGACGCATTGCTGCGAAAGAACCGGATTCCACTTTCTGTATACTTCAATTATGTTTGTCATAAACACCTTGCGTTAATTATTCGGTTGACACCACCAGCATTTATCCACTCAACACGGGTGTCAACGGGAATAGTTTCATCTCCATCAAGCAGCCCGGCAAAGGCACGTTGCCCGGCATCGCCGTCATCTTCGTCAACGGTGCCGCCATGTTCGGCTTTTTCCGGGTCTAAACCCGCCGTGATGTCAGTTGCAACTTTGCCGGTATGTATTGAAATTGAATTTGAGCCAATGGAAATTATTCCCCACTTTGGCCCGACACCGTCTTCAACCCACAGAACCGAAGCACCGCTGCCACCAACAGTTAGGCAAAACGTATTATCGACAACAGCACAACAGGCGAGGCTTTCAAAATTTGTAACCGGGGTGGTAATGTTTATCTGCGCAATCGTTACACCGTAAATTACCGCTCGAACAACCTCGTTCGGGGCTGCGTCCTGTTGTAAAATCGCAAAACGGTTGCAATGCTTTTTTTCAGGCACGA
>JBOFQC010000965.1:0-5866 GCA_051660725.1 Thermoguttaceae bacterium | reverse complement strand
TTCCCAGACTGGCAAGCCAATCGTTTAGTTTGAGATACGCATGCGGAAAATTGGAAATTACTGAGGGGGCGACAATTGCGACGATTTGTCGCCCCGACTTCAAGTCGTGCATAAGCGGTTCAAAATCGTCTACAAGCCGTCTGGCACCGTGAATACACGCTTTAATACAAGAACCACATCCAATACATGCGTCGTCGTTTACGTGAACCACTTTTTCCGACGCAATATTACATAATTTGACCGGACAAGCAGCAATACATGCGTGGCAGCTGACGCACTTGTCCTCCAGTACTTTTACTATTGGAGATAATTTTTTCATGAAAAGCAGAAAAGGAATCCAAGTCCGGCACTTCAAGAAAATGATTCAAAGACGCAATACAGTACCTTAACAAACAGAAAACTGTGTATTGTAGAAGCCACAATTACGCCAAACATCTCGTTAAGAAAATCATTTATCAAAGATGCGCCAAACCTCGGATAATCAAATGGACATATTTTACGAAAATCGCCAATGATTTATTGACCTTCGCAAAAAAATTTGAGCTGATTTGTTGAGACAAAACTCGCGTGTCCTCGATTTTTGCGACTTCGTTTCACTTTGTATTAAAAAGTCGAGAGTCAAATTTTTTGAAAACGTCACATAACAATGTTACAATATCCGGGAGTTTTTTCTAGGCAGTCCCCAAGAATATTCTGCGTGCGGTGGAAAGAAACCCAACTTACGTGGCGTCATTTAATGAAGTAGTGTAACACGCTGTACGGATCACCAGATAAATTTCCCTTAAACACCTTTGTTAATCCCACAACCCTGTTCCGGGGTGCTACGCCGAACAATTTATACATGAAAGGCAGGTCGCCACCCATGCAGAGCTAAGGTATATTTAGTTCTTTTTGATCGTGGTTTTACATCGGGGGCAGGAAAAAACAATCACGTTTTTTCCTTCCTTGACCGTGGCCGTCAGCGGAGTAAATTCAAAATCAGTGTACAACAACGCATCCAATCCGGTAACCAGAACGTGACATGTTATCTCAATTGACCCAATCTGGTATCAATTGCCCGCAGTGCCTCAGCAGCACGCAACGGTAAATGGATGTTGACGTAATGCGACATGTCACTTTCAACCGGGTTGATCTCAACGGTTGGAATCCCCTTTGACGCCGCGATCCGAATCGGGCCGGTAATGTACGGGAACATTCCAGATGTGCCAATTGAAAACACGAGGTCGAAACCGTGTCCGTCTGCGAATTCGGTTTGAAACTCATCAATTACATCGAACGGAAGCATTTCTTCGAACAGCACGACACGAGGCCGAATCACGGCACCACATTTCGGACACGTCGGCGGAATCGCCTGCTGCATTTCTTTAAGCCGTTCCAAAATATTGGTGTCAAGTTCAAACGATTCCGACCAGGAACATTTCGTACAGTCAAGAGTGCCAAGCGATCCGTGAAATTCGTATACGTTCCTTGATCCGGCGGCATGATGATACCGGTCAATATTTTGCGTTGCGACTACAACCCGTCCCCCCTGCTTGGCAAATTGTGTTTCCCATTTTGCAATCACCCGATGCGCATCATTTGGATGATGTTCAGCAATTGACACACCGAGCTGAATCATGTATTTCCATGTTATTTCAGGCTTTATGCGGAACATTGATCCGGAAAGACACTCTTCAATTGCATACCCTTCTTCTGTACTTTGCTGATTATACAGCCCGCCGACACCACGATACGTCGGCAATCCACTGTCCGCCGAAATACCAGCGCCGGTAATGAAAAGTATCCGCTTCGCTTTTTTAAGCAGTGATGCCACTTCGGCTAATTTCGATTCGTGAGGATTAGACATGGTTTTGAATTTGGCGTCAGGTTCAGGAATCAGGTTAAATTGCGTAAAGTATTGGCGTACACTTCTAAATCAGCGTCGGAGAACAAGCAGAAGCGGATCATTTCGAGACTGCTTTTGTGTTCCTTTACAAATTCGGCAACGGTTTGAATAGCAATTTTTGCTGCTTTTTCAATTGGGAAATGGTACACTCCTGTACTGATTGACGGAAACGCGATTGTTTTGCATTGGTGACGAACCGCAAGCTCAAGGCATGTTCGGTAAGCCGACCGCAACAATTCCGGTTCGTTATGTTTACCGTCTTTCCAGCGAGGTCCGACTGCGTGAAACACGAATTTCGCGTTAAGATTTCCGGCTCCACTAACAACGGCACTCCCGGTTTGACACCCATTCGGATAACTGGCGTCAGTTTCTTGCATAATTGTTGGACCGCCGCGTCTGTGAATTGCTCCGTCAACACCACCGCCACCAGCAAGCGACGCATTTGCAGCGTTTACAATGGCGTCAACGACTTGGTCGGTGATATCGCCACGAATTAGTTCAATACAGCAATTATTTATCTCTATTTGCATGATTATTTTGGCATCTGAGTTTCTTTTCCTCGTGGAAATCTGGTGGGTGGTTTGATATCGACTTTCATATCTTCCGGCAACGGGTCGCCGGGCTTCCAGGAATTTGCGTCTGGCCGCCACTCTTTCGGTTCGGTGTCGCCGTTGGTTTCGGATGCAGTGGATTGGGCTGCTTTTTTCTGTTTCGTTGTGATTTTAGATTCGAGTTCTTCCAGCCGGGCAAGCTGCTCCGGTGTCAAAATGCCGTGAACTTTCAAGCGGAGGTTTTGAAATTTTTCCGCATTTTTTGCTTTTAGATCGCGTAGTTTTTCATTGTTTGGATCAATTAAACTTCCGCCGGTTTCTTTGAGAATATTTTTGAGTTCGTCGAATTGCGTTTTGAAATCAGCTTCCGCCTCAGCTTGGATTGCGTCGAGCTGATGTAATTGTTCTTCCGAAAGATCAAGAGCACTGTATGCACCAAAATTCGGAAGTGTAGGAAACATTGCGGCTTCGTCAGAACCGTAAACCGTTTCTAAAACAGACGGTGCCACAAGCTCGTATTCCTTCATTTGTTGCAGCTGCTCCGGTGTCAGCACTTCCTCGAATTTTGCTTGTATTTCGTCAATTACTTTGTCGTACTCTTCCGAAATATTTGACAAAAAAGCTGCGATTTCTGCTTCTGAGGCAGAGTCAGTATTCGACGAGAAAAACTTATTAACTTCAGTTTCCAATTCACGCACAATTTCATTTATTGAATTATTGATAGCCTCAACTTGTTCTGGAGATAATTCAACGTAATTTAGCACATCATCAAGTGAACCTGCAGGTTCATCAAGAAGTCTTGCCCAACTTATATTGCCTTGCGATTCGGCAATTGCTGCTTTCTGAATTGCAAAACTCATAAACTCTTGTCCAACCGAACCTTGGGTTGGAGCATACTCATACTCAATAGGCTCATCTTTATTTACATTCTCGACTATGTTAACGTTACCATTTTCTTCGCCTTGCAGCGTTTCGTAAGGATTATCAATGATGATGAGTCTTTCCTCTTGTGCCGACACCGGGTTTTGAATCGACGAAAAAACGGCAAAAACAAGCACTGTAAGAATTGGCAAAAATATTTTTTTCATAATAATTTCGTTGCGGCTACAGCATTATTACAATTGGTGTAATCAAAAAAACAGTAAGTGTTTTAGCTGTACTGTATAATTTATAATTGACGGAAAACCCGGTTTTTACGCCCTGAAAGGGCAGTGTACTTAGCCCAGGGTAAGGCGTACTCGCCGCAGCCCTGGGTTACAGATTCCCCTTGAAAATAAAGCCCTGAAAGGGCGCAATAAAAAAATAAAATCAACACCGCACCATTTACCTTGCCCTTTCAGGGCGGCAGGTCGTGAGGAGCCATGTGACCCAGGGCTGCGCCTTCGCGTAGTAACACTTCGGCTCACCCTGGGCTAAGTATTGTGCCCTTTCAGGGCTTAGGACGATTACAGAGCTAGGACGCAGGGTATTACTTCGACAAATGGAAAATAGGTTATACAGTACAGTTATAACGATGTAGACCACCCAGTTGCACAGGGAAATTTGCGTGCACCCTAGCGGCTGCGGCTTAAAAAACAGGAACTACCAACTCGCTTGGCCGGACTGACGTTTGGGCGTTTTTTCCGGGTCGGCTTCTTTGACCGAAATTTTCACCGGCGAAACTTCCGGCACTTTTCCCGCCTCTTTGCGTTTTTTGCCAACGGCGAGAATTTTTTCAATTGTTTTTTCATCCAGCTCGTAACCGGGCAGTGTCGGCATCCCTTCCCAAATAACCGCGCCGGACTCCGGCTCGAGAATCACAGCGTGCGGTATGCCGTAAACACCGAGCTTGTCCGCAAAACGCCGATTGGTGTCAACGGCTAAATGAAAATTAATCTCGTCGAGCTTTAACGGCCCTTTCATCTCTTTCAGCGCGGTTTCGTCTGTTTCGCAGATGCCGATCACAACCAAATCGTCTTTGAATTTCTCGTGGTAATAGTTCAAAAGTGGAAGTCCACGTCGGCATGGGGGGGCACCATGTTGCCCAGACTTCGATCATAACGTATTTACCAGCAAGGTCTTTTGGCGGCTCGTTTACCCAACGTTCGACAATGACATCACCCTCAACCGCCTCGTTAATCGGAACGAATCTCAGTGAATTCGCCCAAATCATTCTTGGTCGGCTGAAAGCTGCATGAGACGGTGTCAAGCCGACACTTTCACACAGCCAGGGCGTTTTTTCCAAATCAATGTTTTGCAGAGTCGAAGCGTCAACTTTGCGCGGCTTTTCGCCAGGCACCACTTTCGGTGCTTTGCCCGGCTCTGTTACGTTCGGCCCTTCACCTGGTTTTTCCGCTTCTTCAGCCGCAAAAGTTGGCATGCCAAACGCTGTAAAAACCAACAACGCAAAAACCGACACGAAAATTTTTGTTTTAATGCTTTTCATTGTTTTATATTATGCAAATTTTTTGTTGCCCCAAATCCATGTTATGGATTGAATTCGACATTTAATATAGTATCCCAACCGTAACCGTCCGAGTCAAGCATCCGCACTTCGAATTTTTTGCCTTCAAGTATTTCCATGATTTCGCTATAAGGCAATTCAATTTTTTCAGGAAACTCTTTTCGCACAAACTCTTTTGGTGTCGGTGCTTTAAAGAGCTTCGTGTCTCCGTTTTCAATCACGGCCACGTAACCGACTCCGTGTTTCGCTTCGGCAATTATTTTTCCGGCAGAGTCGTCGGCCCGCAAAGTAATTCTTTTATTACCGGCATCATCCAAATCGTTTGGCTCCGGTTCGTTTGGAATATCTTTTCCTGTAAAAAACGGATGCAAAACCAGAGCAGCCGCACTTACAGGCGAGAATTCAGCAATTTCGTCCCCGGAAAAATCGGTCCAGTCAGCATAACCAGTGTACGCGGACGGTGCCTCACGCACTAAAAACACGCGGTAAAAATTGTCAAAACCACGTGTCATGATATCATTTGGAGCCGTTGTGTGCGGAAGACCTAGCGTGTGACCCAACTCATGCAGCGCCGCCCCAATACAAGTTGACGCCGCCCCCCAAACGCATGTTCTACCAACAGAGTCGTCAAGATATTTAGTGGTGTCAATTTTCGTCGAATCGGTCATTTTACTGAGTGCGTCTTCAACGGAATCGGGCCATGTAAACAAGTCCCCGCCGCCGAAAAGTGCGAGATTTCCGCCACCTAATGCCGTGTGCCCCTTGGTTTTCTGCTCGACTTCGTCGTATCTCGTGTAAGACGGTATCACCAGAAATTTTGAGTTTTCACTTGGGTAATTTTTTTCCACTTCCTGATAAACTTCGAACCACCAGTCGCCGTCAGGAAAGGCGAAATATTCTTCGGCTGTTTTGGCACCACGCATAACGTTCACTTTTACCACGGCGTCATTGTCATCCGAAACATCCTCGAATTCCAAATTGAAAGTC
>JBOFQC010000964.1:0-2463 GCA_051660725.1 Thermoguttaceae bacterium | reverse complement strand
TACGCCGTGATTTTTGAATCGGGTCTCGGAATCCAAGCCCAAGTAATTTGCCCTCGCTCCGGTTGCGATTATAACAGCATGCGCTTGGTAAGATTTACCGCTCGAACTGTGTAACACATGCGGTTTTGAACTGAAGTCGACGTCAACGATATCTTCGGAAATCGCTCTTGTACCAAAATGTTCCGCCTGAGCACGAATCAGCTCGACCAGTTCCGGGCCGCTGACACCAAGTTGCTGCGGTTCATGTGGTGCCAACATCATTTTTCTGTTCGGAGAAATTGAAGTTTCGAGAAATTGGGCAAGGTCACCTGGCGGAAATCCGGGGAAATTCTCCACTTCCGTTGTGAGAGCCAATTGGCCCATTGGAAGCGTGCTGTTCGCCTGATTCTCGGCAGTAATCGCTCCTTCAAAAAGCAGCGGCTTCATTTCCGCTCTGGCTGCATAAATCGCAGCAGTCCAACCGGCGGGACCACTTCCGATAATGATTACGTTTTCTGTCATGGTGAATTTGTGTTTTCTTAGTATTCTGTAATTGATTTACATTTTAAGGAGCAATTGGAACAATGAAGATTAGAAGGAATTATAATGTAAAACCAAGATTCTTACCAGTATCGCGAATAAGAAAAAAGAATAAGAAGCGGCCAATTTGTGCTTGTTGGAAGAAAAAATGACGTAGCCCGGGGACTACGTGAAGTACCACTTCGTCCCCGGCTCTTTGTTATTCTCGGGACAAAACTTTTTTCAAAAATTGGCCGGTGTAGTTATCTTCCAACTTTGCGATATCTTCCGGTGTGCCAGTTGCGGTGACGTGTCCGCCATTTTCGCCTCCGTCAGGTCCGAGGTCGATTATCCAATCAGCAGTTTTGATCACGTCGAGATTGTGTTCGATTACAATTACCGTGTTACCGTTATCAACAAGCTGCGAAAGAACACCGAGCAGCTGCTTTATGTCGTGGGCATGCAATCCGGAAGTCGGCTCATCAAGGACGTACAACGTGTTACCGGTTTCGACGCGCGCTAATTCAGTAGCCAATTTTATTCGCTGCGCTTCACCGCCGGAAAGTGTTGTTGCGGACTGACCTAATGTTAAGTAACCGAGTCCGACCCGCTGCATGCTTTCCAGCTGACGCACAATTGCCGGGTAATTTTCGAAGAAAACGGCCGCTTCGTCGATTTCCATATCGAGTACGTCAGCAATTGATTTTCCTTTGTAATGTATTCCGAGCGTTTGCCGATTAAACCGTTTTCCATTACACTGCGGGCACTCCGCGTACAAGTCGGGCAAAAAGTGCATCTCGATTTTTTGCATCCCCTGTCCCTGGCACTCTTCACATCTGCCGCCCGGAATGTTAAAGCTGAATCTTCCCGATTTGAAACCGAACCGTTTCGCATCTTTCGTTGAAGCAAACACTTTTCGGATTTCGTCGAAAACGCTGCTGTACGTTGCCGGATTACTTCGTGGTGAACGACCAATTGGTGACTGGTCGATTTGAATAAGCTTGTCAATTTTCGTGGTGCCAC
Organism: Thermoguttaceae bacterium; assembly: GCA_051660725.1. Lineage (GTDB taxonomy): Bacteria > Planctomycetota > Planctomycetia > Pirellulales > Thermoguttaceae > JAVBSX01. Next base: position 942 of record JBOFQC010000964.1, on the reverse strand, counting down.
GCAAACTTTTGTGCGGACCCGGCGGTGTTCCGGCACCTGTTAAACGCCGAATCACAGCCGGCACAAGTGTTTCGTTCAAAAGCGAACTTTTACCGCTGCCGCTGACACCAGTTACGCAAATAAATGTGCCGAGCGGAAACTGCACGCTAACATTTCTCAAATTGTTCGTGGTCACACCCTCAAGCGTAATTGAACGCGATTTAACCGCTTTACGACGTTGTGCAGGGAGTGGAATCGTTTCCCGTCCTGATAAAAAGTGGCCCGTAATTGACTCGGCATTGTTGCGAATATCGGATTGCGTCCCTTCCGCAATTACCCGTCCTCCGAGTCTGCCGGCACCGACACCCATGTCGATTATCCAGTCGGCTTCTCGCATTATCGTTTCGTCGTGTTCCACTACCAGAACACTATTTCCCTGCTTTTGCAGGTCACGCATCGCATTAATCAGCCGTTGATTATCTCGCGGATGAAGTCCAACAGACGGTTCGTCCAAAATGTAACACACACCTACCAAGCCGCTGCCAAGCCCGGTTGCGAGTCGGACACGTTGCAGTTCGCCGCCGCTTAACGTTTTTGCAGGCCTGTCAAGCGTTAAATAATCGAGTCCGATCCGACTCATGAAATCTAGCCGCTTGGCAATCTGCTCAATAATCGGCGTGGCAATTTGCTGCTGCGTTTGCGAAAATTCGAGTTTATTGAAAAATTCGAGCGATTCGGCAATTGTGTACGAACAAATTTCGAAAATACGTCTTTTACCAATTGTAACCGCTCTCGCTTCTGGCCGGAGCCGACTTCCGCCGCAATCCCGGCAGACCACTTCGGCACGAAATTGATTTAGAAGTTCGCGGTCTTTTTTTCCCCTGATAATATTGTCGTAAACCTGTTCCATTAGCGGCAACAGACCCGGAAAACGTTCCGGCACGTCCGGCGTTGTTTTTTCTG
>JBOFQC010000963.1:0-7539 GCA_051660725.1 Thermoguttaceae bacterium | reverse complement strand
AAAGCGATTCTCACGCTTTCGAACCTCGAAATTTACGACATTTTGGTTGTAGAGTTTTAGAAATTTTTGAAAATGCTTTTGTTAGCCCCGGAGCCCTGCTCCGGGGAGTACGCCGAACAGGGTTCGGCGGCTCGCTAGGTCTTTGTTGATATCACTTCTCTGATTTTACGGACGAGCTTGTCGAGTCCCTGAGCTGTTGCGGATGAGATCAGGAACACGTCCTTGTCTTTTCCGAGCTTTTCCTCGAACATTGCGCGAACTTCTTCGGCTTCCGGGAGGTCTGCTTTCGTAATCGCAATAATCTCTTTTCTCGCTGCCAACTCGGGATCAAAAGCCTCAAGCTCCTTCCGAATCGCGATGTAGGAATCCCACGGGTCAATTCCGTCACCTGGTGCAGGCTCAACTAAATGCAGCAAAATACCGGCTCGCTGAACATGCCTAAGAAAATCGTGTCCCAAGCCGACACCACGACTAGCTCCTTCAATCAGGCCGGGTATGTCTGCCATTACGAACTGAAAATCACGGTCAACACTTACAATGCCGAGATGCGGATGCTTTGTCGTAAAAGGATAATCGGCAATTGCAGGTCTTGCGTGCGAAAGTCTGCTAAGAAGTGTGCTTTTTCCAGCGTTTGGCTTACCGACAAGTCCGACGTCTGCAATCATTTTAAGTTCCAACCGGACACGCCGCTTTTCCCCTTCTTCGCCGGGCGACGCTTCTTTCGGAGCACGATTCGTAGATGTTTTAAATCGGACGTTTCCTTTGCCCCCTTTGCCGCCACGACAAACGACAACTTCGTCGCCGATATTTGCCAAGTCTTTCAGAAGAAATCCGTACTTTGAGTCGAAAATCATTGTTCCGGCTGGCACTTCGATCACGTAATCTTCGGCTTTCGCCCCGTGTCTTTGGGCACCGCTTCCAGAAACGCCATTTGCCCCTTTCCAAATTTTACGCTGCGAAAGATGAATCAGACTAGTGACATTTTCTGATGCCCGCATTATAATGCTTCCGCCGTTGCCTCCGTCACCGCCGTCCGGTCCGCCGCGTGGAACGTACTTTTCACGGCGGAAACTGACGCATCCGTCACCCCCTTTACCTGCTTCAACTTCGATCTCTACTTCGTCAATAAACATTACTTATGTTTTAAAAAATTTAGCCCTCAACTTTCCCGACCAAGTGAAACGTAGTCGCCAAAGTTGAGGGATATAGTGAGCAATTGTTTAACAAACCTGAACAAATTTTTCCGCCACAGGTCAAGAAACTTTTTCCATTACAACGGCACAGGTGCGTCCGCCGATTCCGTTATTTATCTTCATAAACGCTTTTTTATCAGATTTTTGCGGTTGGCCGTGTACAACATTTATTGGGCAGTCCGACGCAATCTTTTCGCAATTATGGGTCGGAGGAACAAGCCCATGTTTTAACGAAAGAAGAGACGCCACAATTTCAACCGCTCCGGTTCCACTACCACTATTACCAACGTAGCCTTTCATTGCCGTTACCGGAACGTCGCCCAGTGTATCTTTAATAGCCGCCGCCTCAATTGCGTCGTCTACAACGGTTCCGTGCCCCTCGGCGTTAATATGCGAAAGGTCGGAAACGTTAAGTCCCGAATCGGTCAACGCAACGTTAATTGCGGTGCGAATTCCTTCACCACGTTCATTTTTATTGTGAATTTTCGGATCAATTATGTTAGCGAAACCACGAATAGCGGCGTAAATTTTCGCACCACGAGCTTCGGCAAAGTCACGTCTTTCCAGAATAAAAGCACCAGCGCCTTCTGCTAGAACCGAGCCGCACCGATCTGCGTCAAACGGCCTCGGAAGTCTAGACGGGTCGGAAACGGGGTCGGCAAGTTGGTGAGCGACGCTACGAGCAAGAAAACTTGGGTTAACGCAGTTGCCACATCCGCCGCATATCATAACGTCGGCAGCACCGCGGTCAATTATTCTGGCTGCTTCAATTATTGCCGCCAAACTGGAACACCGCTGTAAAGTAAGCGTGTTGTTCGGACCACGCGCATCGTGTGCAATCCCGATATGACATGCCGGCATATTGGGTAAATACTTCAGCATCCAAAGAGGGAACATTTTTTCCATTGCGGAGGTTCCCCAAGCACTGAATTCATGTTTTCCGTTAACAATACCAGCTTTGTACGTGTCGAGCAGTTCAGATAAATCGAGTCCGATCAGGTCGGCACCGAAAACAACCCCCAGTCTGTCGGGATCAACATTACGGTCACACTCGCCCTGTTCGTTTGGGGTGTCGGTTTTAAGCCCCGCATCATTACATGCGAGCATTGCTGACGCATAACCGAGCTGAATATCCCGGCTCATCACTTTGATCTGTTTTACATCTTTTTTTGATCGGAAGTACTCTTTCGGCTTAAAATTGGAAATTTCGGCTCCCATTGGTCGTTGAGCATTACGAACATCTAAAGAATTTACAAAACCGACTCCGCTGCGGCCTTCTGAAAGCGCAGACCAGAATGTTTCCAGATCCAATCCGATTGGACTTACGACTCCAATTCCGGTAATAACTATTTCTTTGCTAAACATAAACTGAGGGATTGGATGATTGATACACAAAAACCCGCATTACACAATACTAAGCGGCAGGATTATTTTGCCCGTTATGACTCACGATTTGATATTCTAAGTATAAATAGTAATCGAATTATAGCATACGGACAAGGAGCAGAGTTGTTTTTATTTACTCCGATTTGTCGGAAACAACGTTAAAATCGGCATCAAGCGTTACGACCATATCAATTGAATCGAGTTTTGACGCAGTTAAAATGTCATCTCCTAGTCCGATCTTGAGTAAATTCTGTCCTCCTCTGCTGTTTTTCAGGTGTTGGGCCAGTGCCTCGGGAAGAATCGGCTGCTGTCCAATAATTTTTGGCGGTGAAAAAAGCGTTTTCCACATCTCCTTAACAGAAATAGCTTGGGCGTTGAGTGAGAAAGCGAGATTCTCCGATTCGCCTAAACGCTGAACTCGTTCCACAAGCAACCCTGCGAGACACATATCTTCTTCGGTAAACTTCCCATCTGTTCCTGCGCAGATAATGTTTATTTGATTAACACTAGGTTGTTCGTTATATTTTGCATCGTCCAAAATTGTTGTAATTATTTTATCAACAGTAGCTTTTGCATTTAAAAAAGAGGCGAGGTAAATCGATTTTGCGGGTTTTGCCTGATGTAGTGCCTTTGTGCCGTTGGTCGTGGAAAAAAGCAAAAATTTATCTGCTACCCGTTCAATTGTGTACTCCCGAGGTGAATTGCCGAGGTCGAAACCTTCGATTTTTTTCCCGTGTCGCTCACCGCCAAGAAGGATGTCTTCACTGGAAATGTTTTTTGGGAATCGTGGGTCGAGTCCGTTTAATATTCTAGTTTTAAGCTGTTTGGTTTCTTCAACTTCGAGTTGCGGGCAAACGCATTTAACACCGTTTTTTAGTGCTGTAATCATTGTTGTAGTCGCTCTTAACACGTCTATCACAACGGCGATTTGACCGCTCAGCAATTCTGGCTGAACGAGGTTAGGTAAACCGTAAACATTGATAAAAATTTTGTCCATTTTTTAAGTTCCCCCTTGAATAATCCGAATATATACGTAGAATCCTGTATTATCCTACAGGTTGCGACGAAAACCGTCAATTGCTCCTTTCCGGTTTTGGCGCCTGTTGGTTCACTCCCTGATAGCTCAGTTGGTAGAGCGAGCGGCTGTTAACCGCTAAGTCCAAGGTTCGAGTCCTTGTCGGGGAGCTTTTTTATTTCTTGTCCCCTCTTTTTTAATTGCCAACAGCCGTAATTTTCTCTTCCGATTTTGCTGTTGAAAATATTTAATCAATATTATAGAATCGCAAGACGGTCTTATGTCGAATAGAAGAATATACCGTAGCACGGCATGGTGGTGCGCTTCACGTGAAGTGTTCCGCCTCCCGTTTGTCGGCTTCGTTTACCGAAAAGTTTCGTTGGTTGGGAAAGGTAACATTCTTTTTTTCCGACCTTAGAAAAGTAACTTTATTGCCGTTAAACAGTATATAATATATAGAAGGAAGAATCGGAATAGCCCGATTATCCTAATGGTCACTAAAACAGTTGGGTTTAGTGCGTCGGTTCCCAATTTCTGGGACTGAAACAAATGGAGTTGTTTTAAAGATGAGCAAAGGTCAGACCAATACAAAGAAAACCAACAGCTCGGACGATTTTAATGATCCAAAAAGCTACTTTAACGCTGAAGATACAGTCGGCAGCGCAAAGTTTAACTTTTCGGCATCTGTTCTTATCGACCAGCTCTGCGATGAGTTCGAGTCCGGTTGGCAATCTAATCGCCCTGTCAGCATTGAGATTCTGCTCGCTAAAGTACCGCATGGATTGCGCTCGGCACTGCTGCGCGAACTTCTGGAAATTGAAATCGAGTACCGACATTCTAATAAGCAGGAAATAAACGAACGGGAATATTTTACCCGTTTTCCCGAAAGCACTGAGCTTGTCCAACTTATCTTGCGCAAAATTGTTAGGCGAAAACGTATCGGCGACTACGAACTCATCGAACAAATCGGAAAAGGTGGAATGGGGATTGTTTACCGTGCACGTCAGGTATTTTTAAACCAGACGGTTGCTGTGAAGATTTTGCCGCACCAGTATACTTCCGATCCGCAAGTGATTTCTCGCTTTCGCCGTGAAATGCAGCTAATCGGCGGCTTGAATCACCCGAATATTGTTCGTGCTTTCAACGCCGGAGAATCGCAAGGCACACTCTACCTCGCAATGGAATTTGTTGACGGAACGAACCTTCAGCAGATTGTAAAAACATACTACGCAAACGCCAAAGCCAGCGCCAAGGAAGAATTCTTCAACAATTTTTTGTCGAACAACACAAACGAAAACGACATAAGCGAAAATGACGCAAACATAAATGAAGCAAAGAACACAAACGACGATAATTCCGAAAACAAAACAGAAAAATCAGAGCCGGTAAGCGGCGAAAACGCTAAAAACAAAGATACCCAAACCGTATTTGTCCCATTTCCAATCGGTGCTGCTTCCGAGGTGATTCGCCAAGCTTCACTTGGTTTGGAACACGCTTATGAATCCGGGCTGATTCACCGTGACATAAAACCGGCAAACTTAATGTTGACCCAAAACGGCTTGGTCAAAATTCTTGACCTCGGACTAGGTAAGTTTCGCGCGGAAAATAGATTTACGGAAATAAATGAGCCGACATTAACGAAATTCGGCGCAACAATGGGAACCATTGATTACATGGCTCCAGAACAATGGGAAAACGCCAGTGATGTAGATATCCGTGCCGACATCTACAGCTTGGGTTGTACCATGTTCTTCATGCTGACTGGTCATGCTCCTTTTGACGGACCGGAATATACTTCCAACCGCAAGAAACTGCTAGCTCACGTAGAAGGTTCGATTCCGTCTGTTGAAACCTTCCGCACTGATTGTCCGCCCGCTTTTCTTGAGATAATGGCAAAAATGATTGCCAAAGAACCGCAAGAAAGATTCCAAGCGCCAAAAGAACTCACCGCAGCAATTACGCCATTTTGTAATTCTCTGGAATTAAAAGCGATAATCGACGTGATGCCAAGCCCCGAGTCGTTCAGACAAAAGGAACAGTCGAATATTTCATCGGTACCTGCTTTTAGTCTTGATGATTGCGACACGCTTCGTGGTGGATTAATTAACGGTTACAGTGCTTGGGAAGCGAATTCGCAATTACCGCAAACGCATCCGATGATTCCGCAGCGGAAGGTTCCTTTTTGGGCAAGTTATAAAGCCGGCATACTGATTTTACTGTTTCTCACAATTGGAATTACCACTATTGGCAACACGTCATGGTTGAAAAACAACCTGTTTTTTGCGCCGAATCAAACAGTTGGCGAGAATATTACACCTGAAAACCAAATAACTCCAGACACTCAGGCAAATGCTACCAATACAGCAGGCACTGCAAGTCCGACTGTTCCGGCTGCTGGTTCTGAAGCTCGAAATGTTGCTGATAATCAACTTCCTGACAAGCAAAAGCCTGACAAGCAAAGTGCAGCACCACAAACGAACACTGCTTCGATTGAGCAAAAGCAACCAACAGATTCCGGCACAAACGCACTTGCGAATGGTACTACAGTTCCCACTACTGATACCGTTGTAACCGGTACAGTTGCTGATGCCGCCGCAGTAACTGACGCCACTGCTGGTGCTGCCGCTGGCACTGAAACTATTACCGCTGCAGATAACGTTTTGCCGCCTGTAACACTACCTGGAGAAGTAGCAAACTTAACGGAGAAAACTACACCGGGCGAGGCTGCTCCAACTGCGCCGCAGGTAGCAGTAACAACAGAGTCTGTGACACCAACTGAACCGAAAGCAGTTTCCGCAGAGCCAGCGGTGCCTACAGTATCAGGCGACTCGCAACCGCAGCCTGCAAATGTGAATAATAGTGTTAATGCGGCGGAAACAGACACGGCACAAGTGACAACACCGCATGTTCCGCAAGAAATTCCGCAAGGTGAAATTACTAAAAACACCGACACGGTAAACAGTTCAGAAGGTGTCATTTCGGTGTCAAACGGCACGCAACCAGAAAAAGTTGACGGCGAACAATCCCCAACACCTACTCCAGCTGTTCCTCCCGAAACTCCGGACCAGCAAGCACAACGCCAAGCCGCTGAAGCAATTGCGCAAGCTGAAGCACAAGCTGCACAAGAAGAAACTTACAGGAAAACGGTACGCGATTTAGTTGAGCTGCCCGGACTTGGCGGACAGTGGTGGTTCGTAGAAACTCCGTGGTATCTACCAATTATACGAGAAAAAATCGACCCGACACTTGAAGCCGGAAAAGGTAATCTGCCAACGTACTGCGCAACCACACTGAATTTGTCTGGTGATACACAAACATTACCGTACTCGAGTCCAAATGTTCCGTCTGCTCAGGAATTCCTTTGGAAATTGACCAAGTTGATATCAAATGATGTTCCTGAAACACAACGCCAATTAGTGGATGAGTTATACACGTCATTGGACGCCCCACTTAAAAGCGACGAACTCGCTTGTGTTTTCACGTCGCTTGTGTCGAAATTTGAGGAGTCCGGACCGCTAAAAACAGCGAGCGAATTTCATACACTCGCGCTTTTACAGCACCGCCTCGCTCAGCTTCAAAATGATTTGGTGCTAGCTGAAAAAGCGAAAGGAAACTATCAGGAAGCGATTAAACTTTACAACGAACAGATACAAAAAGAAAAACTGAGAGTCGAAAATACAGTAAACGCAACAATCACGGCAAACGTTGAAAACACAGCAAATGCGGTGAGTGTGAGTAAAGAAAGAATCAACACCGCAAACGCAGATTTGCTTTGTGTATGTTTATCCGATTCGGCACGGCTCGGATATTGGGTTGACGGCGATTTCGAAGCCTTCAAAGTATCAGCAGCGGACATTCTCAAACGAGAAAATTTATCTGACCTTTTCAAAATCGAGTTTTTGGCAACTTACGGAGACGCCTGTACTTCCGCTGACAAAAACAACG
>JBOFQC010000962.1:0-6780 GCA_051660725.1 Thermoguttaceae bacterium | reverse complement strand
TGGCGATTTTCGCATCCATGCGTTCATGTTCCGGCCTCCTTGCGGTTTGTTGTGAAATTAGTGAAACAATATCACATTATATCACAAGTGCCGGACTTGTTTCTATTCGTGTTTTTAACGACTTTCTTGGAAAGTACAGTAAATATACTGCACAACGCCAATAAGTTAACATTTTCCAATAACGGGTTATGTAAATGTAATAATAATGGAACCAGCAAAATCACGGGAAACGAAGCCGACCTATTCACGCCTCGACGGCAGGTCGCGTGAGGCGTAGCACTTCATGCAAAGCTACTTGTGCCTGAACGCCAGGTTCCCGCCATGTCGTGCTACGGTATAGCATAACAATCAGTAAGATGATTATTTACAAGAGACACAGTGTTTTTCAGTAAAGACCTGAAAGTTGCGGTAAGTTGTTTATGCCAAGAATTAGCTATTACTGAAGTTTTCAAAATATTGGAATCATAACTCATGAATCATATCGCAGGAAACCAGCCAACTGGAGGCGGAACACTTCATGTGAAGTGCACCGCCGCAAGTATTTTTTCCTTGTAATTGTGACACCTGGTGCCGATGTACTATTCTTGTTCCACTACTCGAGATATTTTTTTCATTTCATCGAGTATTTCCAACATCTTGTTTTGAACGTCGGAGTTGATTTTTGCCGACTGCGAAATACGAACTTGAGATTCCTGAGTAAGAGTTGATATTTCTTCCGATGCGACCCGTGAACGCTCGGCCAAACTTTTCACCTCTTGTGCCACAACTGCGAACCCTGCGCCATGTTGGCCGGCTCGGGCCGCTTCAATTGACGCATTCAAGGCCAGAAGATTCGTTTGCCGTGCAACATTTGCAATTGAAACGACTGCTTTCGTAATCTTACTGGCACCATCTTCCAGAACATGTAAATGTTTCGAAGAAACGGCAACCTGCTTCGTCATGTCGTCGATGCTTTCATTAAGCATCTGCTGGTGATCAGTAATCGTATCTTGTAACTCGTGAATGTTGTTTAAGTTCTTTTCGAGATGAGTTTTTTCATCTTCAAGCACTTTGTGCATGTAAACCGTACACTGAGTGGGAAGACTGAGATTGTTATACATCGCAGTAGCCATTTCCTCACAGGTTTTGTAACCGCAGCATCCGCAATCAAGCTCGTCACGTTTATTTTCTTTCATGAGCTTGGTTTTATAGATTGTACGAATCTGGTCGGGTGATGGTTTTTTAAGCTTATTATTGGTGCTCAAGTTTTGATACTTGCGATCATAAAGACCGGGTTTCCAGCATTCATCAATAAAGTGGTGTAACTTTTCATGCGACGGTGTGTCAGCCAACTCCTGTTCATACCGTTTTTGCATTTCCTTCTTGCGTTTCTCAATGTAAAACTCGACTTCATCCATTGGTTTATGCTGGCAGTCTGTTCCTGTTCCTCCGTTACAGCCAAGTTCACAGTTCAGGCAGTCGACCACAAGTGGATTCATTCCTTTGCGAATCATTTCCGGCAATTCGTCCAAATAATTGTAGATTACATGCGGCCCTTCAATTTTACGTATGCTCTCCTCAATTCCCGGCACTTCTCTCATTGCCGTTCTCATAAGCCCGCCAGGTGTCGAAAACAAAACAGCACGTTCAGCCGGAGGATTGTCATAATCAACCTTCTGATAAGAACTTAGCGAAATACCTGCTTGGCCGAAATACTCTTTTAAGTGCGACATTGTAACGTTGTAGTCGCCGATACCGGTTTCATCGAATTCACGTCTTTTGGCAATACACGGAGAAATGACAACGACTTTATGATTTTTGTATTGCGGATAGTATTCGCGAACCATTTTTACCGTGTGCAGCATCGGACTATCAGCCGGGGCCAGGTAAGGAAGCAGTTCCGGTTTGTAAACTTCTACATACGTTACAATTGCCGGACATGGTTGTGCGATGACGCAACGCGGTTTGTTTTTCTTAACATGCTCAAGATACGATTTTACTGTCAACTCAGCACCAAAGCTCACATCGAAAACAGCTTCAACACCAATCGACTTCAGCCAACCGTTGATTCGCAGATAATCTTCAGGAAAACTGGACGCAATAGCAGGTGCTACGACAGCGATCATTTTGGTTCGGTTACGCACGTCTTCGATAAAACGAGCCAAATCATCCATTCCAAGCCGCGCTCCGTGATGACACGCAGCAATACAAGCACCGCAGCCAATACAAGCGTCATGATCAATTGTTACCACATCCCCGGTACCATCATTACAAAACTTAACGGGGCAAGCCATTATACACGCATGGCAATTAACGCACTTATCTCTATCAAGATGGATAACTGGTGCCAATCTCATTCAAAACTCCTAATCAGAAAAGTATAAAAATTTCAGCAATATCACAAAATAGCTCAATGTAATATTGCGATACCGTTTTTGTGACACCTCTGTTTATTCACTTTTTTGTGAACAAGGTGTTTTATTTTGCATCAATGGTTTATAAGAAAACAGTTTTTTGCTGTACTATTATGCAAAATTTTACTTGAAGTTTTTGTTATGCAAACAAAATGTTTTATTTTGCAGCATTGGTATACAAAAAATTGGATACTAGAGGTGTCACATAGTAGATTCTAGCTTGGAATCTATACTATGCAAATAATTTTGCGATAATTTTATATAGGTAGTCCAGCTTGTATACTGTTCAACGGCAATAAGTTGACATTTTCCAATAAGGAGATTTGTGAAAATAATAACAATGAAACCACCAAAATCACGTGAAACGAAACCGATCAACGGGAGGTGATATACTTCACGCAAAGCTACTTATGCCTGAACATGCGATGCTACGGTATAAACGCGGAAATATACCCTACGCAGTCATTGTTTTATAGTTTCTAAAGTTTTGAAACGCCGTGTTCATCAGCGTTGCGGCTTCCTTTTTGTATTGGTTGCCGATTTGATTCAAGCAAGAGTGAATTCCTTTTTTGAACTCGTCCTGTTCGTCAAGATTTGCCTTGCCGGGCACGGCTCCGACTTTTTTGCACGACATTCCAATCTTCTTCATGAAATCTTCGACGGCTCGCGGCTTGCGCTCCACGCCAGTCAATTCCTTGATTCGTTTCGTCGCTTCTTTGTTTGTCGCGGGAGGACGTTTTTTGAATTCATCGACGATTTTCGCTCGATATTCGTCGAGAGCGGATTGAGGGCTATGACACCAGACGGTCTCGACGAGCGGAACGCCTCCTTTTTCGTATAATCGAAAATATTTTCGTGCAGAGACTTCGGAGACACGAACGAGTTTCGCGATTTTCGGGAATGGTTCGCCGTTGGCATGGAGCCAAAGCACCTCAAACCATCCACGGACACAGGAGTTCGGATGGTGAAATCGCAGATAATGAAACGTTTGTTTTTCTTCTTCGGAATATTCGTATCGAATAATAGCGACTTCCTTGTCGAAAGGGATTACACAAAGCAGACAACGGTTTTTTAACCGATCCGTAAAATTATAGGAAGTTCAGTTTTGTGGCTGCGTGTGGTATATCATACCTAAACCGGTATAGGCGACCTTCCGGTAATTACTGTACATTGCCATGAAGAGAATCGTCACCTATGAGCTGCAAAAAACGTTTGGCAGAAACATCAGCATTAAACTGTTCACTAACAGCCGCTTGGCCATCTTTCCCAAATGTGCGAAGTTTTTGACGGTTTATTAAAAGCCTTTCAATTGTTTCTACAAGCGAGTTGATGTCATCGGCATCGTAAATGACACCACCACCGGTTTGTGCCACAATTTCTGGCAAGGCACCTCTGCTCGGCAATATGACCGGCGTTGCTGCCGCCATTGATTCCAGTGCGTAACGTGCCGCTGGCTCGTTAATCCGACTTGGCACCACACAAATGGTTAGTGATTCCAAAAATTTTATCTTATCTTGGCGGCTTAGATTCGGATGAAAACTAACACGTTGTCCGAGTCCTGCCGTTGAAGCTTTCTGTTTTAATGAATTCATAAACGGATCATCCGACTTTGTAAGTCCACCACCTATCTTGAGTTGCAACTCAGGAAATTTTCCGCTGTGACAAATTTTGATAAACGCATCGACCAACGTATCCACTCCTTTTTGACGGCTTATGCGGGCAAAATAGCCGAGCGTCTGAGTTGGTTTCTCTTCTGGATTCTTATTCGAGAGCGGAAACCCGTCCAATGAAATACCACTTGGCACCACAGAAATACAGCCCGGGTTTAAACCGAGTCTGCGTTCCATATACTCGGCAAAATACTTGCTCGGAGCGATCAGGTGGTCAACTTTTTTTACATGATCAGCAATCAGGTTCCAAGATTGTGTACGGAAAGGTTCTCGCATTGCGTCGAGAAAACCATCTTCGCCGGCGATGAAACAGACGGTTTTGGCACCGGTCCGATGTTTGATCTCATCGTGCATTCCGAGCAGCAATGCGTTTGAAAAAACGACAATATCAGGTGGCGTCAACGTGAGCCAGTCACATAATTCTTTCAGTTCATTTGCTTGATGCCCATGTTCACCTTGCAACATTGACACCGTCAGATCGCCGACTTGAGACGGTTGCGTTTTTGCTGTAAGCGGTGCAATGTGCTTCAAGAGCCATTTTCCGGCTAGCAAACGGCGTATGAATTTGGGCACAAAACGAAAAACAGGTATTTTCTGTTCTAAGTAAACAGAAATTCCATCGTAAAAAACGGGTGTGTTCAGACTTTGATCTTCTTCATCAAGGGTCATCGGCAGATATAAAGGCACCATTGAAACATCGCAACCTATCTTATTTAATGCGGAAACGAGCACATTGTCTCGTAAGCAGTTTCCACAGTACATGTTTCCTGCGCCTGGTGTCAGTTGAGCGATTTTCATATGAAGCTTATTTACCTTCGCGAAATTTTGAGTGGGCTGTTAAGACAAGACGCGCGCACCCTCTACTTTTACGCTTCCATTTAATTACGTCTGGAAAAAACGAGCGTCAAATTTTATTAATAATCTGTCAAACAAGGAATTTGAAATACGACAGTGTCATTATATCAATTTAGATTGTACCATAAATTTCGACGAAAGTCTATTATTCGTAATATTAGGACTGAATTTGGGTGCTCACAAATATTCTGCGACTAAGGAGCCTTGTCAAATTAACCTTTCTTAAAACTGTTTTGATTCATCTTGTGCCATATATTTGTTTACTCTTGTGTTTTCATTTGCTCCTAAAAATGCCCCGTATAAGACTCAAAATGCACCAATTTTTATAAAATCGTTCGAAATTTGATTTTTTATTGAAACTACGAGATGCGGTTTTTCGTCTAACTCTACGGAAAATTCCAAAATTTTCCAGCTAACCTGTTGTTGTTTTATCCGATACAAACCGATATAATTAAACAAGTTGTCGCGTCATCTTTTTTCCAGCCCGAAGTGAAAAAAATCCGTACTAAAAATGAGCAAGTCACGAAAATCTCTGCGTAGTCCGAAAACCAGAAAGCTCCATTTCGAAGTAATGGAGGACCGATTATATCTTTCCGCTACCGATCCAAATTTCTCTCTGGAATCGAAAGCAATCGATATTGAGCAAGCTGTGATTTCGCAAATCCAGCCTGCGGTAACGCTCGAATCTGGCGGTGTTACCCAAACGGTACAAACCGAATCGTCGTCAAAATCGTGCGGCGGTTGCTGCACACAAGAGCAGGCTCTCTCCACCATTAATATTAGAAAAATCCAGGACGGTTACGTCACAGCTGATGGTCGATCTGTTCAAAATCTCATATTCGAGTTCGAACGAACCATTGATCCAAACGACCCGCATGGATTGGACCGGGAACTGACGGTTGTGTGTTATGAAGATTATGATCATTATGAAGAGGGATTTAACGAAATAGATCAAACAACACAGCGAACAGGTGGAATTAAACTCGCTGTGATACGTACGGCATTGGTAACATTCAAACCGGGAGAAACGAAAGCGTATTTGGAAATAAAGTCGTATCGTGCTAATACTTCGTATTCTTATGCAATCATGCCGCCTGGCTCTTTTTCCATAATGAATACTGGGAAGACTGATGAATACGCAATTGGCACAGAGAGAAGCGCGAGTGGTTATATTCATCTCCAACGGGACAATCTCGACCAACAGCCGGTGATTGTAAATATAAAGAAAATTCAGGATGCCGTTGTAGATTCCAGTGGTCAAATTGTACAAAACGCTGTTTTCGAGTTGGAACGAACCGTTGATCCAAACGATTCTCGATCAATTGATCGTCCGCTGACCGTAAAATATCACTTCATTGAACCGCGTTTTCAGCGACAAGTACTCTTCTTTCAAGATAAAATTAATGAGGTAACATTCCAACCAGGAGAAACTAAAATTCGTTTTACTTGTACAGAAAACGAAGCCAGCCGTTTTGCCGCGGCGGGTGAAATAAACTGTATCATTATCGATTCGCTGCCGGAATTGAACGGTGGAACAGCCCAATACATTCACGGCGAAAACCGTATTGCTACGGCAAAGGTTCAGGATAATGCCGAATCTATCGGAATGCAAAAAGTCCAACTTACTGACATCCAGTCCGGAACGGCAATAGTGTATCAGAACAAAGACGAATTGTATCCGAACAATGCTGAGAGAATTACGGAAGTTACAGGAAACATCATTTTCATGTTCGAGAGAATTGCTGACCCTTCCGACCCATCGGCTTTGGATCGACCTTTGACAATGACGTTCGAGTATTGGAAATCGTACTTGTTTAATACGGATGGTTTCTGTTACAGGCCTGGATCGAAGCATATCGGTC
>JBOFQC010000961.1:0-2162 GCA_051660725.1 Thermoguttaceae bacterium | reverse complement strand
CCCGGAGCATGGCTTCGGGTAACATAAATCGCTCCGGGGCTGGAATGAAAAGATTTTACGCAAACTTTAGCTGCCGCTCAGTAAATACAATGCGAAAATATATTTGTTTTGTTATAGTCGTGTTATTTTTTACTACAGGCTCATTGCGTGCAGTAAAGGCTCAGGAATCGACATCGTCACAAAATACAAAAGCCGACATACAGAAGTTGGTTGAGCAGCTTGGTGACGAAGACTTTACAACGCGAGAAGATGCACACGCAAAGCTTCGCAAAGTCGGTATAAGTGCAATCAACGAACTCCAAAAGGCTGCGTCCAATCCTGACATTGAAGTTTCTGAACGGGCCAAAGAATTACTTAAGTATATAGAACTAAGCTGGATTACCGCAAAAGATCATCCGATAATCCGCAACCAGATGCAACGTTATGCCGCATCTGAACGCTCTGCTGAAAAAATCGGCATTATTATTGAACTTTCTGACTGGTCAGGCCAACAAGGTTTGACCGATGCGCAGGGTGTGACTGCACTTTGCCGAATTCTAAAGTATGAACAAGACCCGCTTGTTCGTGCAGAAGCGGCAAAGGTGATGCTCGCAACGCCTCCAGTTCGTTTTAAAACCAGAGAAAAGTGGTTTAAAAGCATTCTTGACTCACTCAGTAATACATCCGACGACCTGCTAACTGATCTGGTTGTGGATTTCATCGAAATTCGTCAAAAAGCGATTGAATACAGAGACGACGTTTTATTTCAGGAAAACCCGGAACCGGCAAACGAAAAGTTAATAAAAGACATACGCGAACTTGGTCGTGACATACAGAACTTCAGGAGTAAAAACGAGTATTTTGAGGGACGTCGGGGCACCGACATTGATATTTTGCTTTTTTATGCGCTCGCTGAAGTACAAGAAGCGGTTGGCTTGACTGATGAACTCAACGAAACAGTATCTCAAGCGTTGGCTGTGACACCAATACACACTGATGAAGGCATTTCGCCTTATATTTCGCACTACATGGCGGCTCTTTATCTCAACAAACGCCACTTTGTGGAATGGGCGAAAAACGAATTCATTTTGATTGCAAATAAAGAGCCGAGACTGAAACCAACGTCGTTTTTGTGTGTTGCCGAGGCTTTTAGTGGCACCGACAAGAATAAAGAAGCGGCCGAGTATTACGGTTACTGTGTTGACGTTTTGAACAATCCTAAAAAAAACGAGATGGATTTCTTCGTTGGTGATGTCAACAAAATCAAATCCAGGTATGAATGCTTGCTCGCTCAAATCGCGTTCGACGAAGGGGATTATGACAAGGCAAAAGAGCATCTTATTGCTTCTTCGCAGATGCAATCCGACGGGGTGGATTGTATCATCCTGCGATACAAACTTGGAAAGATACTCACACAGGAGAAAAAAGAAAACGATGATGGTTTCAACCAAAACACAACGAATATGATTCGACAATTACGTGTCGGTTTGGTTAGGCAAGTAAACGCATACAATAATTTTATTGGTATAAATGAAGATGCGTCACGAGCACACAATCAACTAGCATGGCTCCTCGCTAATACTGACGGGGATTATGCAACTGCGTTAAATGCGGCAAAGAAATCGCTTCAATTCGACCCGGACAACTCTGGTGTCATTGACACGTTAGCACACGCTTACGCACTTGGCAAAGATTACGACAAAGCAATTGAAAACGAGAAATTAGCGATTAAATACGCGCCGCAATTCACTGCTTTCCGAACGGCACTAAAGCGTTTCGAAGAAGAAAAAGCTAAAGCAGAAGAACAACCCCAAAAATAGTAGACGTTAGAATTGAGACGTTAGAATTTTTTGTCGGGCAAGCCATATTTTGCATACAACTTGTGAGATTCGCCTTGTTTTTCTGAAGTCTAATGTCTAAAATCTAACGTCTAATTCTTTACCCTTTTAAACCGTCGAGTTTCATTTCGAGCTTGACGTTTTTCCGAATCATTTCGTCCCACGTCAAAGGTCGTCCACTTCTCGCGGCGTCACGGCCAAGAATCGCTGTCAAATTCGTTCGCACAGACGGAGCAACGGTCAAATTGCTGCAGTCGCCATTCTGTACGGCTTCGTAAAATTCGTTCACGTTTGTGAGTGTGCCGTCATAGTAGTTATTCGGACTCTTTCCACCTTCATACGGTT
>JBOFQC010000960.1:0-5012 GCA_051660725.1 Thermoguttaceae bacterium | reverse complement strand
GTTATGGTAGAAAGAACATGAAATCGTAACAAGAACCCCGTAGTGGGTTCTGTTATGGTAAACGCAGCAGTGACCATAACGCAACTCCTAACGGAGTTGGGATGTTATATGCAATTCACTTGCTACCATAACGTAACGCTTACGGCGTTGAGGACGAAAAGTTTTTTGTAATTGTAGCGTACATAAATTATTAAAACGCTCTAGACCATTCGTTTGCTACCATAACGCAATCCCGCTGGGATTGAATACCAATCTCTCCTAACTCTTCCCTCGTTGTTTCCGTCCTTTGTTGAAGAACTAAACTCGTCGCACCAACACCAATAAAGGAATAATAATGATTCTCGTTATAAACCCACACAAAAAGGCTGTTGCCAGTCCCGTATTTCCCCAGATCGGCACAAGCCAGTACGTTATTCCCAGTGTCGTCATGGAACCGAGAAACGAATACGCGTAATTAAACCACATACGATTTTTGCTGGCGACAATCTGATCGACAACACTGCATGCCACAAACATCACGGATGCTGCCGCCAGAATCGCCAATGTCGCTCCACCGTCCACAAATTCCGCCCCGAAACAAAACCGCATCATCGTTTCGGGAAAAATTATAAACGGACATGCCATGATACAAGCGATTCCGACGTTCGTCACAAACGATGCCCCAACGACTTTTTTGTAACGCATCGCATCGCGTTGCCCATGCGATTCGCTCATCATCGACATAAAGACAGGAGCAAGCATGGTCGGCACGCTGACCAAGATCGTGTAGATCGTAAGTGCCGCATAAAACAAGCCGAGCTGCGTCGCGCCATCGTTCTGCGCACCAAGCATCATCTGGCACGCCCAAAACGAAATGCTGTACGTCACCGAACATAAAAAGCCCGGCAAACCGAAATGAAGTAGCACGCCCCATTCCCGTTTGACATTCAAAAAATCATACTTAATATCGTACTTTTTTGTGTCCCGATAAATCAGCACACTGTTGATGCCGACATTCAAGATTATTGCCAAAATGGCTCCAATCACCGCGCCCCACAGTCCAAACCAGTATGCCCCGGCAACATAAATGGGAAGCATGACAAGACCACCGAGAAACGTCGCCAACGCCAAACCACGAAAATCTTGAAAACCTTGCATCACGCCCGTTTGAGCGGTCATGAGTGTGGTGAAAAACAAGAGAACCGCACCGAGTCGCATCACTCCGACCAAATGCGGTGCATGCAATTGCGTTTCACAAAGCCAAGGAGTCGTAATCCAGAACGCCAGCGCAACGAAGAAAGAGGAGACGAAAGTAAAAACATAGCTCAGACCGATGATTCGACCAACACGCTCCTTGTCCGTATGAAGGAGTTCGGAAATATATTTCGTTGCCGTCAGTCCCATTCCGAAAGCGGAAACTGTCATGAAAGCCGCCGCCGTCGAACGTACCAGACCGAATTCTCCGAAAGTTTCCTTTCCCAGTATTCGAGCGACGAGAATCATTGCGAGAAATGTCAGACCTTTCGCCAGTCCATTGCCAAGAACGGACCAGAACGCCCCGGAAACGAGTCGCCGTGCAATCGGCGAACCTTTCACCCGATCCAACACCGGTCGTGCGAACGGCGGACAGTATTTTTCTGCTAAATTGGAAAGTAGTAAATGTGATATTTGGACACCTCTATTGGACATGATGATATAATCGAAGCAACTTCCCTCAATGGCGGCGAGTATGATTAGCCAAGAGTGCGACGATTATATTGATTTCAAAGAAATGGGTCAATAGGGAAATTTTTATAGTTGTACTGCCATGCTATTTTTGATAAAACAGAGGAAATAGCCAGATTTGAATGCTTTTCGGATTGTTTTCGGGTACGTCAAAACATATAGAAGCTCCATCTTTGCTCGCAATAACATTCGGCACTGCGGAAGAAATTCTTTGCGAAGTGATGCTCGTCCTGCGTGTCGTTTTGGGACATGAAAATCTGGCGGTAAAATTATCCATGAAATCCCTCAGTTTTTGATTGACAAACCCAATCGAACGTGGTACGATGCTCAAAGTTAGGTATTTGTATCAGGAATTAAAGTCGAGTCATGCACCGTGCGTCCGCATTTTCGGTGCAATAATTTTGGTGGTGGTGGTGTCACTGCTTGTTTTTAATCCGTTACAAAAATTCGTGTGGTTCGGCACGGCATTTTTGTTCGCCATATTTTTTACCGTCTCATTTTTGAAGGGAATTTTCGGGGAAACAAGTTGCGGCTGCTTTGGAAGTGTTGACGTAAACCCTTTCATAACAGCGATTTTTGATGCGGCGATTGTGGGATTGTTGCAGGTGTTTCGCAAATTTCAGGTACAAAAAGCGGGTAATTTTGTACGAAAATGCGTGATTGCAGTGCTTGCATGGCTCGCAATAAGTGTGCCGTTATTATTTGCGATAAATTCTGTGCAGAAAAATGATTTATCGCTGCTCGGCACGGAATTTATAGGAGCGGATGGCAAAAAGACGATACTGCTTGAGCCTGAAAAATGGGTAAAATCAGAGCCCGAAGCGAGGGTTAACGCCTTCCCACTCTTGCCGTACATCGAGACGCCGGATGTTCGAGAAAAGTTGAAAACGGGTAGTTGGATAGTCGTGTTGTACCACCATGATTGCCCCAAATGTCGGGAATTGATTGAAAAACTGGCATCCGAAGATGCGCCAAACGTGGTTTGCATCGAGGTCCCGCCGTATGGAGTGGGACATGAGTTGCCAAAGCATTTTGTTTCAGGAAAATTGACGGATCGCTTGTCGTGGTTCGTCCAAACGCCTTATAACTTTGTGGGCAGTTTCAAATAATTTTTCAATTTTGTTTTTTAGGTGTGAAGATTAGTCTAACCAGTATTGGAGAAAAAAATGAAAAACGTAATGGTTGTTCTATTCCTGTTGGTCTCTGGTTTATGCCAAATTGTTTTTGGTGGTACGCTAACAGGTCAGTATTGTTTTACGAAGCCAGCAGGTGACACATCTGGAGGTGAGCAGTGTGCAACGAAAGCTTGCTATGAAAGTAGTGAAGGAAGTAGTGTTTATTATCGACATGATGGAGTTTCGTATAAGAAGTGCGGCAAATTTGAGGCGTATAACTGTGAGCAATCAACGGGCAATCCAATTTGTGCATACAAGTATCGCTACGCCTCATTGGCGGATTGCACGGCAAAAAATAATGGAAGCACTTCGCAAACATTTCAATCGTCATCTAATAGTTGTAGTTGATTTCAAGCGTACTTGTACAGTGCAATGTCAAAGGGTAAATCACTGAATTACGCCATGTGTTGCTATTCCCTTGCAGTGTACAAGCTATATGAGTCGGTGTCCGTTTGGAACAAATTGCTCTTGAAAGGAAATTTAGATGTTTCTCCGGTTCTCATTCATCATTTTTTTTGTTATTATCACAACCACCCTGTCACCATTGAGGTCCGCAAATGGTGATGATAAATTGGTAAATTCTCTAGAAAAAGCATTGGATGCGTGGATAGCCAAAGCTAATTTTAAGTGTACATATACTCAGTTGGAAGGCACGGTTGCGGATGAACTTGCCGCTTCAGCTTACCCTGAGGTGTTTGAGAAATGTACCTTAGATTGCAATGGGCGTTTTGTCAAACTGGGTAATAAGGCGATTCTCAGTCAAAATGTCAAATTTGACTTGTATGAACCTACCCAAGCAATGAACGGTGTTTGGGCTATAAGCGATGTGTGTGCAGCCGACTACATACCACAAACTGAAGGCGGACCGCCCATGATTCTTTCTGTTTACGAAAGAGAGAGAGAACAAAAAAATATAGCGAGTCCCATTGCGCCACAAATTGAGTGTCTGATTCCCATTGCTTATGCTTCAGGACCTGCTTTGCCAAATCCAATCACACTCATGAGGATATTACAAAAAAAAGCAATTAATGCAAAAATTGTAACGACTAATATCGAAACACATTTGATCTGTGTTTCGTTAAATTTTGAGGAACAAAACGGAAACAAGAATGAATACAGTATTATCATTAATACAGAGCATTCGTATCCAGTGCCAACTCAAATGGTTTCACAAGTAACATACAGTGATGGGAAATGCCATGTTTCTAAATGTGAAGCGAGCGATTTTGTCGATGTTGGTAATGGAGTTAGAATTCCACGGTCGATTTCTTACTTTGATGGACCGATGCTTGATTGGCGAGGCAAGGCATATCAAGGAAAATGGCTTGTAAAAAAATGGAAATCGGAAGATTTGGGCAACGAAAGTCCTACAAATAATGACTTCCTCATGCAACTTGCGGCAGGAACGCAGTTTAGTGGGTTTGAGATGAGGCAGCAAGATAAACTAAAAAATGAACATCCTACTGTATTTGATTTCAATTCATTATCTCTTAATGACCTACAAAATCCGATTACGGTGGCATCTGCAAAAACGTCGTCAGCTTCAAGTGGCATTCTTAGAATGGTATTAATGGTTGGTGGTGCAGCAATGATTATCATCGCATGTATTCAAATATGGAAAAATCGTTCACTTGCCGCAAAAAATTAATTTCTTTAATTTTGCTATTACTTGTAACGGTAATAGTATTTTATGTTAGCTGTCAGCATAAAGTAAGACAATTTTACGTTGCTGATCTGAAGACGATCTATTATGACCCATTATTAGGTTGTGATATCCATGCTTCATTTAACATTAAAAACGATTTTTCTGTTGAGAACGTTCGTTTAGAGGTGGCTCAAAAAAGCTGTTCCTGCGTTGCTGTAACGCTTTCCAGTAATAACATTGCCTTTGGTGCAACATCTCAAGTCGATATAGTGTTTCGCTCCGATTCATCAATTGTAACTCGGAACGAACAGGTGATATTAAAAACATCTAGCAAGAAAGCCCCCATCATTCAGTTGACAACCAAAGCAGCCACTGTCCCATTCCTGCGAGTAGAAACACCAGATAAAGTTGTCCCCAAATTAGCACATGGAGAGCAACACATATCAAACATTAAGGCATTTGCTTATGTTCGTACAATGAGTGATGTG
>JBOFQC010000959.1:0-1568 GCA_051660725.1 Thermoguttaceae bacterium | reverse complement strand
ATTACGAAATCGGCAGAGATAACGCAATTCTGTTTGACAGATACAGCGATCCTGCGGATGTCGGACTGAATCTCCCTGCGGACGGTTACAACTCAGTTCCGTCACGTGAAATTCAAACAGCAGCCGGAGTCGGGCATTTTATTCAGGTTCCCAAAAAAGGTTCGCTCAGCGGTTTCGTTTACGAAGATTACAGTGACACCGAAATCAAAGAGAATAACAACAACGGCATCAAGGACACTGGCGAAAAAGGAATCGCCGGTGTGCAGCTTTCGCTATGGAAATGGGACGGTACGAAATATGTGGAAATCGGTAAAATCGCAACCACAAACGATGAAGGATTCTACATTTTCAACAACCTTGACGCTGATAGCATATACAAAATAACGGAATGGCAGCCTGACGGTTACATCGACGGAAAAGACGCTGCCGGTTCTCTCGGCGGCATTGCCGACAATCCGGGCGACACGATTCGTGACATTCCAGTCGGGCCGAACCAACACGGAACGAATTACAATTTCGGCGAACTGAAAACCGGTTCGTTGAGCGGTCACGTTTACGAAGACGACAACTGTAACGGTGTCTTGGAGAACGGCGAAAAAGGAATCCCTGATATTGAGCTCACGCTTTGGGTTTGGGATGGTACGAAATATGTAAAAACCGGCGATTCGACAATAACCAACGAACATGGTTTTTACGAATTCATCAATCTTGATCCGTTCAAAAAGTACCAGATAACTGAAACGCAGCCGCCGCACGAACAACCGCCGCATTACTTTGAAGGAAAAGAACAAGTCGGTTCACTCGGTGGAATTGCGCTTTCGCCGCCTGAAAACACGATTACCGAAATTTTCGTCGGCGCGGATAAACACGGTATCAATTACAACTTTGCCGAGCGTTTGCCGGGAGTTTTGAGCGGGTTCGTTTACGAAGATATAAACGACAACGGCAAACAAGAAAGCAACGAGCCTGGAATTGCCGGCGTTGAACTCACACTTTATATCTGGAACGCGGAGCAGGGAAAATACGTTACGACAAACAGAACTGTAAAAACAGGCGAAAACGGTTCGTACCGCTTCGACGACCTTGATCCGTGTCAGAAATATGGTGTCAAAGAAAAGCAACCAAGCAATTACCTTGACGGAAAAGATACGCCCGGCCCCGGCGGTGGAAAAGTCGAAGAAAACGATTTCATCACTGAAATTCCGGTAAAACCTGGCAAAGACGCAATTGAAAACAACTTCGGCGAAAGAAAACCGTCTTCACTAAGTGGTTACGTTTTCCAGGACGGTGACACCGTTCACCTTTATCCGAATGATCCCGACCCGAATGTTGCGCCGCCAAATTGGAACGGTAACATAAACAATGCCACCAAACGCTTAAAAGGTGTCATTTTAGTGCTGGCCGACGCTAATGGTAATCCGCTCAAGGACGCAAACGGAAACCTGATTACTGCCGTGACCGACGAAAACGGTTTCTACGAGTTTAACATGCTCGAAGAAGGCACATACTCCGTTATTGAACACCAACCGGGTGGTTACATTGACGGTATTGACACTCCCGGCACAACT
>JBOFQC010000958.1:0-4015 GCA_051660725.1 Thermoguttaceae bacterium | reverse complement strand
CTCCATAGCTTGTACCCCAGTTTTTAAGCCGGACAAGGCAGTAGTTTGATTTAAACAAGGAGTTGGAATTTTTGTGACGCTTGATTTCTTCCCTTTGAGGCAAACAATCAACTCTTTCGCTGGCTTGTCGAATTCTGGTTCATATTGCCACCCACCAAAGACGAAAGCCACGTTGTCATTTAGGGTTGTACTTACACTATAAATACTTTTTTTGCCACTCTTGATCTTACATTCCAATTGGATTTCAGTTTTGTACTGTTCATCTTCGACTATTTCAGGGCAAATCATCAATTGCAATCCGTTTTTTTCGTTGTTTTCATCTCGTGAGCCAACAAAAATGAAAGCCAGCTGTTTGTCCAGCGCCATTATATGTGGACGCGAAAGAATTTCGCATTTTCCAGTCTTATGTAAAACATCAAACAGAACATCGACAGCATGGTTGTCGGCGGCATAGTGAAACACGAAATCTCCGTCTGTCGTATCGGTTTTATCGTACTTTTTTACCGCATCGGCAAGAATCGGCATCAACGATTCGCCCTGTTTTTCGGGAGTATATGTACAAATCAGCAATTCGTAAGATACGGCATCTTCAGGAATGGTGGCCTCTGAATCCGCCGGAGAAGGTGACACAACACCACGAGGGATAGACTGACATGCTTCTTCGTCAGCCAGTCCGAAGTTACTTGCGAAACAGGCATAAATCAAAACCAACAGGAGTGAATTTGTAAATGTTTTCATTTCAAGAATCCTTTCTATTTGGGTAAATTCCGTAACTCCTCCATTTAACAATAGTAATAAAAAACGACAGGAGCCGTCAAGAGGAAATTTTTTTGAGTTTTTTCCAACTGCCGCCCAGTTACGCCCATGTTGCGAAGTTTCAATCGAAATCGTGGATACGTTGTGGTGGTTGAATGTTATCATATCATGTACCGCCAAGTCAGAAACAGAGCAGTGGTTAAAACCGCCAGTACAAAGGTCGGGACAAATGATATTCGCCGTCGATTGATTTTCCGTTCCAGCCAGTAGGTGCGTTTCGCAGTGAATACTCCGAAAATAATCAGACCCGATAAAATCAAAATCAGCGACACGACATAGGCGACCACATCCCACCACGGCGGCGGGATTTTTGTGATAGACATAGACGTAAGAAAATAGAACAGACCGACTGGAACCCAAACGGTTGCCCAACGGGACATGCGTAAATTGCCGCAAATGGCACCGATCCAACAGACTGTCGGAAAAACCCCGAAGACGAATCCGCTGAGACATTCTTCGACGTAGTTCGGAGTTGCGGCATTGAAAAACAATGCCCTAATCGCAATGTAAGCCATTATGGGAAGTACCCACCCGCCGACGATGAAAATCGGAATTTGACAATGACGCCAGTTTTTTTCGGCTTCCGTTCCCCATGGATAATCGTGTTCCGCCGCGAGGTTTAACCACTGTTCAGCCTCGTCGTAAATCGGCGCGACACAACACTTTCCGGATTCAAGAAGACATCCAAGTTCGTATTCGGCGGGACCATACCCCGTTGCCGCCGCAGATCGGTACAACCGTTCCATTTCTTCAAAATTTTTCTCGACGCCGCATCCGTGCTGATGACACCATCCCAACAAATACTCGGCACCCGGCATCGCAGAAACATCAGGGTGTTGCAGAATAGCGACCGCACTAGCGACATCCTTTTTTGTACCGAGTCCGAAAAGAAGGGAGTAGGCGAGATAGTACAATCCTTCGAGATTTTGCGTGATTTCAGCCCGACGAAAAAACTCGACTGCTTTTTTGAGGTTTTTGCGAACGCCAACCCCATAAAAATACATTTTACCGATGATCGTAAATCCATCTGAATAACCTTTTTCAGCGCCAGCGATCATCAACTCGACACCTCGTGCGACATCTTTTTTGATTCCCAACCCGAAGACGAGGCAATAACCAAGATTGAAATATCCCTTGGCGACACCACTGTCAACGGCCCGCTGGAATAAATTCACGGCTTTCTGTTCGTTCTGCTCGACACCAATTCCATTTAGAAAAAGTATGCCTAACCCATTTATGGCGGCGATGTTACCGAGATCGAACGCACTTTTCATGAGTCTGTAAATCTCTGCATCATCCCGCTGTAAAATCGGTTCTGTGAGGTACTGACGAGCCAATTCGTATTGCGCGTGCGCGTCCCCGTCTTCGGCAAGTTTTTGCAGTTCGGTGGTATCCATGCTTTGTGGAAAGTAAAAATTTGGGGGGCCGTGGAAACGATGGTTTTCAGGGTACACTGAGAAAATAATCGCAAAATTATCCTGACGCTCAGTATTGTACCAAAATCTTTACATCTCTCAAGAATTTGGATGCAAAAATCCGGTACGCCACTGTGACGAAAACTTTCGGCTGGGGTGTTAGATATCGCAAAAAAACGAAAAATGAGACAAGTGGACTACTTTTTTCTTGAACGAAAAATTTTTTTGTGATAGAATCGTGGGAAGTAAATTTTCGTCTGCTTTTCGATCATTTGATGACTTTCGACCTGCTTTCAATTTCCCACGATTACAATCCGCGACCGGTGCAATGTTTTGAGCCGGAGCGAATCGTTCTTGCGCGCGGATGGAATTCTACGCAAATCGGCAAGCGTCTGGTGCCGAAAATCATCGCATTATATCCGAACGCCGTTGTGGAAACGCAAACCGATGTGTCACATCCGAAAGTGCAAATCAGCGGCGCGACGCCGTTTCAACAGCACACAAACGGCAAAAAAACACTCGTGTTCGGCGAACATAAAAGTGCGGTGCGGCTCAGCGAAGAGAACGGTAACACGTGTCCAAACTATTGGCATTTCTCGCCTTACGGCTTTTGTCCTTACGGCTGCACCTACTGTTATTTAGCAGGCACGCCGGGCGTGAAATTCTCGCCATCCGTCAAAATTTTCGTGAATCTCGAAGAGATTTTGGGCGGTATTTCTAAAGTAATGCAACGAATTTCCTCGACACAAACACCCGCGACCAACGGGAGCGGGATTTCAAATTTATGGTGCGGAAGCACTACCGCGATCCAACGTGCTACGTTGGGGTTTTATCATGGAAAATTGCAAGACGGACTCGCGCTTGATCCGTTGACCGGTTATTCGCGGATTTTGGTTCCGTTTTTCTCGCAACAAAAATTCGCACGTCAGATTCTGCTGACAAAATCGGCGGACGTGTTAAACCTACTCGAACTTGAACATAATCGGCACACGATTCTTTCGTGGACACTTTCGCCAGAAATTATCGCACAGAAATTCGAGCCGAATACGCCGCCGGTGTCCGACCGGATTGCCGCGATGCAAAAATGTGCCGCCGCTGGGTATCCCGTCCGTGCGGTAATAATGCCGCTGATTCCGGTAGATAATTGGCTCGATATTTATGCCGAATTTTTGTCTCGACTGGTGCAAGAGGTTGACTTGCAACGACTTACGATTGGTGAGATATGTTCGTACAGTGGTGCGACGCAGTTAATGAACAAAAAACTTGGCATGGATAATCCGATCAATGCACAAATGACCAACCGCGCAGAAGCGGACGGTCGGATGCGGTATCCCGAAGCGTTACGAAAATCAGCCTGCCAACATTTACTGGCAGTTGCGCGAAAATTCCGTCCCGAGTTGGAAGTCGGTTTATGCCTCGAAACGGCAGGCATGTTCGAGTCGCTCGAATGTCAATCTGCACTTGGCAAGTGCAACTGCGTTTTGTGAAAATTGGTGCAAGATGTATCGACAAAATAGGTGGTAAATATTAAAATTATGTTTTGTCATCATCTATACATATCATCAAATATGACGAAACTCACCCGCGAAGAATTTCAAAACGCCCTAAAAAAAGGACTCGGTCGGGCAGTTCAGCATGTGCGAGAATCCGCCCCGTCAGATGTTCGTGACGATCTTTTGCATGCCTCACTCAACTGCTTGGTCCGCGATGCCCAGTGTGAATGTGGTCGTGCGCCGTGGCTGATGAAAATGTTCAACATCACCGGCGAACCGGATTTCTACCAA
>JBOFQC010000957.1:0-2433 GCA_051660725.1 Thermoguttaceae bacterium | reverse complement strand
GGTGTCGCCGAGCATTGTCTCGGGCCGGGTTGTGGCAACTGTTAAAAAGACCGGTTCACCGAGTTGCGGATCAATTACCTCGTATTTTATGTACCAGAAGTTTCCGTCAACTGTTTCGTGAAAAACTTCGTCGTCGCTGACCGCGGTTTGCAAAAACGTGTCCCAATTTACGAGCTTTTTTCCCCGGTAAATCAGTTTTTCCTGAAATAGTTTGAAGAAGAAGTGCCGCACCGCTTTCGCGCACATTTCGTCCAGTGTGAACCGGGTACGCTGCCAATCACATGAACAGCCCATTTCCTTGAGCTGTCTGATAATCCTTGCTTGGTATTGGTCTTTCCACGTCCAGATACGTTTAACAAGAGCTTCACGGCCAATGTCGTGTCTTGTTTTCTTTTCTTCTTCGAAAAGCTGGCGTTCAACAACCGCTTGAGTAGCAATTCCTGCGTGATCAACGCCAGGAATCCAGAGCGATTCGAACCCTTGCATCCGCTTCATACGAATCATGATGTCCTGAAGCGTGTTATTAAGAGCATGTCCGAGATGCAAAGCGCCGGTAACATTCGGCGGCGGAATGACAATTGTAAAAGGAACCTTTGGTTTGCCGGTTTTCGGATCTATTCTGTTCGGTTCGCTGTGAAACAATTGCTTATCGTCCCAGAATTTAGACCAACGGAGCTGGGCGGGTTTCGGATCGTATTGCTTTGGGAGTTCGTCGGTCTGCGGGGTTTGCGGCTCGGATTGCATAGTACGGCAAATAAGGTTATAATTTTTCGGAAAATACCGGCTTCGACACCTTAAGTATACGATTTTTATGTAATTATTCAAGGGTGTTCGCGGGGGTTTTACTATACACAAAAGTCCGCTAACAAGTTTTACTTCACGAGCCGGGAGTGGGTTGGTTCACGAGCCGGGAGTGAAGCGTAGCGGAACTTCCGGGTTATTTAAACACGCACGTTTTCGTAAGCCCGCAAGTTACACTTCGTTACACTTGCGGCTCGTGGAAGATTATTTTTAAAACTTGTTTCCTGAATGAACGCAAATTTTATCAACGGAAAAAAAGTATATTTTCATGGTAAACTGGCCGCCGCAACGCGACGTCGGGCAACTGAATTGGTACGTAACAGCGGCGGTGCCGTTGTGCAAACGCTTTCACCAAACGTGAACCTCGTCATTGTCGGCGAAGCGGACGCTTTGGCAAAAGATTTCGGTTTCTGGTGCGAACAGCTCGGCGAACAGACGCAAAACGCTTTTGAAAACGGAACTCTTGATATTCTGTCCGAGTCCGCATTCTGGAACGAAATCGCCCGAACAGATACGGAAGAAGACACAACGCCGTTGTTTACGCCGACAATGCTTGCCGAACTTCTGGAAATTCCAGTTGCTACCATTCGGCTCTGGTTCAAACGCGGCCTGATCGTTCCAATAAAAATGGTTCGGTCATTACCGTATTTCGATTTTCAGGAAATTTTAACCGCGAAAACGCTCCGTGACCTTTTGCGAAGTGGTCTCAGTCCCGCTGTAATTGAAAAACGGCTTCAGTCGATTCGCGGCGTGTTCCCTGATATTAAACGTCCACTCGCACAACTTTCGGTTATTGTCGAAGGGAAAGACGTGTTACTGCGAAAAGGCGGAACCTTGATTGACCAACGGGGCCAACGCCGAATTGATTTCGACGCGTACAGTGACGGGCAACCACTTAACACAAACGAAGCAGATGACGCCTCTGAACAATTTGAAAACGTTGAAGTTGAAATACCTGACGTTTTTTACGCCGTTGAAAATATTGACGGATGCGAAAAGGTTTTAAAATGCCTCGACGCAGTGGTAAATGATCGGTATCCAAACGTCGAGGAAATTCAAGAGCTTGCGCTCGCTTTGGAAGAAGAAGGAAAATTTCAGGAAGCACTCTCAACATATCGGGCGGCACTTGCCGCCGGCGGTGCGGACCCTGATATTTGTCTGCAAGTTGCCGAATTACTTTACCGACTCGGCGACCTTTCAGCGGCACGGGAACGTTACTACATGGTTCTGGAAATTGACGAAAACAACCTCGAAGCAAGGGCAAACCTCGGGTGCGTTCTTGCCGAATTGGGAGATTTTGCTCACGCCGTAAGCGCTTTTGAAGGTGCGTTAAAGCAGCACCCCGGTTACGCTGACGTGCATTATCACTTGGGTAATTTACTCTGGAAAATGGGCAAGAAACGTGAAGCAAAAGCACATTTTACGACTTTCCTCAAACTTCATCCGGAAAGCCCTTGGAGCGAACAAGTCCGCGAAATGATTGAAGGTTGACGGCAAGCATGTTAGCCGCCGAGGAACCTGCCGTTCAGGCATAAATCGCTCGGCGTTATATGTTGTTAGCCGCCGAGGAACCTGCCGTTCAGGCATAAATCGCTCGGCGTTATATGTTGTTAGCCGCCGAGGAACCTGCCG
>JBOFQC010000956.1:0-4178 GCA_051660725.1 Thermoguttaceae bacterium | reverse complement strand
GCACTTAGCATGTCCCCACTGCCTAAACAGATCAACTATCATGATCCTTACGTTACGTTTGTCATGTTAGGATGCGATGACGTAACAAAACAAATGCTGGAGAAAATACCAGCTGACTCACGTGAAGCCGCCCAGCGGGATGCTTTATATGCACGTGGACAATTTTTGTGTAATAAGGGTGATAAAGAAAAAGCAAAAGAGGTGTTTTTGCAGTATCTGGCGTTGCCCCCGCAGTATTCAACGTACAACGATGACAAGGGAGATACTATAAAACGGCGTATTGTACCGGATTTTTTGGGTATTTTGTTAAACCAATGTGGCCTCGAAGAAGAGGCTCAAAAGGTTGCTGATGAAATATATGCCTTGGAAAAAAATATTCCAGGTAATAACAGTGCCGGAAAACTGGGTTTTCAAGCATACCAAGCCAATAAAAACGGTAATTCTGATAAAGCAAATAAGCTGTTCCTTGAAGCAATTGGCGAGGTTGAAAAAATCAACTCTGATTTAGGCGACAACCAAAGTCAAGAACTGAAAAGTGTTTTGGCATATTTCCAAGCGATGTATACTCCTGACCCGTTGATTGAAAAAATTGAAGGGGCGATTATGCGAAAGTGAATCAATAAGACTTCAGATACAAAAAAATTGGATATTACGCAAATTGTTTCTGCCGCTCGGTAGAACCAGGTGTTGCAGACTCGAACTCGACAAGTGGAACTGCCTCAAAATCTTCTGGAGTGCGAGGAATAACGACTCGCATAATTCTTCCAACAAGGGTGTCAAAACCTGCATGTTCTTGTGCGCTTACTACAGGAGAGTTTTTAAGTGCCGGGTTGGTGTCATGTATACGTTTATGTCTTTCACGCACAATTTCCAAGTCCCACTTACTAAAAACGGTTATGCCATTCGGTTTATTTAGAAAATCAATCTGGTCATGTTCGTCAGACAAATCGACTAATTGGATCACAAGGTCAGCATTTTTTTGGGCCGAAATGGCACTTGATATTCCTTCTTTCTCAATTTCGTCGTCGGTAACTCTGATTCCGGCTGTGTCGATTAAAGTGAAAACCCACCCGTCAATAACAGTTTCGGCTTCGATTACATCTCGAGTGGTGCCAGGAGTCGGGTTTACAATTACCCGATTATAACCGAGCAAAGCGTTTATCAGGCTGCTTTTTCCTGAGTTTACGTTACCGGTCAAAACGATTCGAAACGGCTTCAGAATACGTCTGCCGAGATTGGCGTTTGTGCGTAACTGCTGTATTCGCTTGGATTTCTCAGGTTCTGCAGCCGTATGAATAAATTCCAGTTCGTGTTCAAGAGCTCCGTTTAATTGATCGGTCAGAATTTTTGCGATTCTTTCCGTTTTGGCATACGGCAGCAGTTTCGCCGCTTCGAACTTGTTGATTTCTGCCAATGGGTGTTTGCCAATGGTGCCAAAATAATGAGGTGGATTTAAAATTCCTGATGCTGCTACCGGTTGAAAGCATTGAAGTGTTTCCTGCGTTTCACTGGTAGTGGAGTTTTTCGTTAAGCTAATTTCGACAGTGCTTTTATGCAAACTTAAGTTATTGAAAGATTCGTTCCAGGAAGCGGTGACTGCTCCGCTTTGCATAAATACCTTTTCGGCTGCGTTTAACACCGCTTCACCGCCGTGCAAGTGGAGTTCAACCATGTTTTGTGAAACTACGCGTAAAACAACTTGTTCGCAAGCACCAGTTTTTCCGGTATTGTTATTATTCGTTGCGTTTTTATTTGTGGCACCATTTATGTTACTGCTGTTGGTGTCATCTCCAGAAAGCCGCAACAACCCGAAAATCGGCTCATTTGTTTTGTATGGAATGTCATTGCCCGAAGTAAGCTTGACATGTTTTCTTACGGCATAAAACGCATCAGGTCCTGTAACTGCAAGGGTCGCAACTGCTCCACGCCCCGGTGGTGTCAGACGGGTTAGGATAAGTTCAGTGTCGTTGTAAACTGTTTGTGCTGACATTAGACAAGTGTAGTTTTTGAAAAGTGGTGTCGTTACTGCGCAGATGATTTTGAACCTTCAGACGACGCACCGATGGGGTCGTCATTGTTAAGAGGTCGGGCAGCGGTGCGGTAACCGAGGTCAAACAGATATTTTTTTAAGCTGCGGTATTCAGTGAAGGAATCTGGATACACCCAAAGTGTTATTGTGTATGAGTTTTGCGGATAACCTCGTAAACGTCTGATAAAATCTGATTGTGGAGACAATGCATCTGTCAAGGTTTCCCCCATATCGTCGAATTGCGGCAAGAATTCGGCTTCGAGGAACTCGGAACGGTAACCGTACGCTGAACCGCCGTTTACAGGCACATTTGCCAGAAATACGACACGAAATGGCATTGTGTAACCTTCAATTGGTCCGATATTGCCAGAGATTTCACCTTTTTTGGCCACTTCACTCATACGATTCTGAACTTCAGACTTCATTTTTTCGAGTAGAAGTGCTGTTGGTATATGTGATATTTTTCCACCTTTTATGCGAAAATGGGCTTCGGTATCATTTACCTGTTTGGTAAGAGGCGTCGGACGGTTTTCCAGTACCGTGGCTTGTGGTCGGTTTTGGTGTAGCCATTGTATATTTCGATCAATTTGAGCAAGTTTTTCATCTGCTTCACGAATTTGGTCTTTAAGTTTTAGGGACTCCTGCTCGGAACCAGAAAGATTTTCAGTAGCCAATTCGTACTCGGTTCGCATGGCGGCAATTAGTGAAAGCAACTCGGTGCGTTCTCTTGCTCGTGATGATGTGAGCATTTGGAATCGTTCGATTTCGTTACCGATTACGTTTACTTCATTTTG
This sequence comes from Thermoguttaceae bacterium, assembly GCA_051660725.1. Classification (GTDB taxonomy): domain Bacteria; phylum Planctomycetota; class Planctomycetia; order Pirellulales; family Thermoguttaceae; genus JAVBSX01. Next base: position 1,355 of record JBOFQC010000956.1, on the reverse strand, counting down.
TAGTTCTGCGAAATTATTCGATTTTTCAGCATAATTCTCAATTGCTGTTTTAATATCTTCTGGTGCGGTATTATTTTCGCTGTTTTCAACAGTAATACTTGAGTCGGTTGTTTGGTGCGTAGGGGAATTTTTAGCCCGAACACCTGCGACCATAACGAGAATCACTAGAATTCCGACGATATTCGAAACAATGTCAAGGAATGAATCCTGACCTGCTTCCATTTCGTTTACATTGGATTTTCTACGTCTATACATGCTGAAAATTTCGAGAATTAACCATACGTAGTTACTGAATCGCGGTTTTCCTTGCTTTAGCCTTCGAGAAAATCAATGGCGTAGAAAGCGAGTTAACAGCTATACATTGACCACGTGCGGTACATCATATTTATAACTTATTCTTACGAAGGCTAGTATTTTCTTGGAAATTGGTCAATAGCGAAATGGAGATAGAAAGCAAAAAGTCAAATTGGATAGTTTTTATCTACGATAAATTACGACAAAAAATTCTGGGGTACCGCTGTCAAACCTGACTTGGTTGGTCGTGTTTGTTAAGGTAAATGAACGGCAGCTCAAACCCCAAGAAAACTTTCTGGAGGTTTGGTCGGATATTTTTATATCCTACCCTTGACAGAAATTGAATGGTGTGAGATACTAACTAACCTAATTTGAGCCGTGTTGGACAAGAAACGTGTCAAGATTTGATGCTTTTGTGTTTCTATCACGACGTTAAAATTAAGGGCGATTAGCTCAGTTTGGTTAGAGCACTAGCTCGACAAGCTAGGGGTCACAGGTTCGAGTCCCGTATCGCCCACTTTTTCTTATCCCGTATTTTGTAAGGTTTGAGCTAAGGCAGATCACCACTATCGGCATGACGTAGCTAAAAAATTAGTGACACAATGTCACTAAATGCAACCGACGCCAAAAATGCCTAGAAAACCTGCTTCAGTGCGAAAACGTACTTATTCCGGAGAGATGCCGTGCTTGCTCTGCAACTCTGCCGGATATGTGTTTTTCTTGATTCCCGGATCAAAACAAAAAATTTACTGCGGAAAATTCTGTACTCAAGAAGCTGTTGAAGTCCATCTTAGAAAGTGGAATGAGTATCTTGCCAGTTTTAAAACAGACCCTGATTGTGACACAATTATCCTCACCAAAATCACGATCTTTCACCATGTTAAGACAATTTTCCACCTCCCAATGGCGAAGAATAAAATCCTGGAATTCTACAGCGCAGACGACTGTGGGATCGAGACTACTCACCCAATAGCTAGTTTCACAAGATAAAAGTTCGCCCGCTCGACGAACTTCCTTATCAAGACGAAGTAAGGAACGGCAGCCGGTATTCCGTACTCCTC
>JBOFQC010000955.1:0-2616 GCA_051660725.1 Thermoguttaceae bacterium | reverse complement strand
TTTTAATGACATCGCGGACGGTTCGTACATGTTGTTTGACGATTTTTGCGATTTCGGGAGCAAATTTTCCACACGCATGCAAACATAGGATTTCGAATCGTCGCATGATTCGTTCGTTGGGATAACTGTAACGTAATTTATCAAAAGTTTCGCGATCTTGGTTTGTATAATTCGTTTTCAACATGTCGACATCCTTGACAAATGTAAAAAATGGATTATACCATTATTATTACAATTTGAAAAGCTCAGTTTATTCACGGTGTAGAGTATATGAGAATGAATGAAGCGTGGGGGTTTTAATTCACTGCATAACGTGTGATTTCCGAGCCAATTATTGACAAAACGAGAACAAGAGTCCATCTAATATCCGATTAGAGGCATTGTGCCATCTGCATTGCCTCAGAATCCTGTTTGGAGATTGAATCAGGAATCAACATGCAAAAAATATCATTCGAATCGATAAAGAAAACTCCATTTTGGGCTTATTTTTTTAGGCATCGGTATTTTTTTTGGAAGCTAAAGTTGATTCAAAAAAAAAGAAACCCTTGGGATTGTTTTCTTAAATGGCAAGAAAAAAAAGTCAATTGGGATCACTTGAAAACCGTTTCGGAAATTATCGCACGTACTGCTGGATGGCCGAATATGTTATTTATCCCCGATGATGATATTGCCGCATTAACGACAGATTTTGATGGCAGTTTTATAGATATACATATTTGGCAGGAATTAGAAACGCAACTTTTTAAGAAGCAAATGGAATACACAGGGCAAATGCAGCATGGAAGTTATTTTGATTTCTTAGAAAGAGTCATTGCCCAAGCGGTTCCTGTCCGATGATTTCAAGAATAACCGCTTGACAAGCGACGGAGTTTATGCGTATACTTACGACGACGAGGGAAATCGGATTGAAAAGCGGTCGAAAACATCGCTGACTCGATACGAGTGGGACCATCGCAATCGGCTGGTGAAGCGGAACGACGAGTTTTTCGTACATGACGGCTGGCAAATTGTGTTGCAACAGGCGAGCCGCCAACGTAAGTTGGCGGGTTTTGTTGGGGCCGAACGCCGTCGGCGTTCAAGAATGGTAGAAACGAATTGCCAAAAACACACACAACTCCGTCGGAGTTGAATAATGGTCACCGATATTGAACCCCGACGGGGTTCTTGTTACGATATTGCCCACGCTTCTACCATTCGGAAGTCCCTAACGGGACTTGGAGAAATCACTTTAGAAACAGTTTCACAATAACTACGTCAAATTGGATTGACCTAAGTCGGCAACAATGCTCTACTGCCGTATCCAATTTTTTGAAAGGAGACCGACGATGCGAAAAGACAATGTTATGCAATTTGCTTATTTTGCCTAAGTAGTACGCACGCCCTGTGGTTATGCCACAATATTTCCCTCTGCAAAATTAGTGTTTCACAAATTATTCTCGGAGCAAAAATGATGTCCTCTCGTTCTTTTCAAACTGCAAATACTGTACTCTGGGTAGTTATGGTTGGAATTACGCTTCGTTTATTACTTTTTTCACTCGACCCCGGAATCCTTTTAAGTCGGTCGATCTCTCTAATACATGCTTCATCTGTCATTGTTTTTCTCTTTTCTTTGATGTGTATAAAAAGCCGATCTGTCGCATTTTTTGTTTGCAACATTGGGCTGATACTTATAAATGGCATACTTTTCGCCTATTTAATGAGCTTAGGAATTCCTTATGACTGGATATTGCTAGGTTAGTGCGTGTCGCATTTTTTGTCTTGATGTCATTGTTCGAACCACCGTTACAAGCCATGTGTTCATTTTTGAAGTTCATTCCGGTATTGTGGCTTTTTATTTTATTTGCTCCTGTTTTACCAAGGCTCATTGGGTGTGTCTATTCCATTCCGCAGATTCCTTTTGATTCAGCCAAATGGCAGACATCCGAGAAGACGGAGTATCGTGACGAAAGCTATACTCATCGAGCAAGCATGATTAAGGATTTGAAACAAAATCATTTGCGTACTGGAATGACAGTGGATATGGTTAAAGAAATTCTTGGAGAGACGAGATGGTTTGGTTATTTTACCCCTCGATTCTTTTCTCAACATAGCGACGAATATGTAATGTTATATGATTGTGGCCCCGGTTATGATTTCCTCGTTGTTTGTTTTGATAAAAAAGGATTTTATCGCAGCAGTTACTTCATGGAAGTACCATGAAAAGAGTGTCTTTGTCTACTGCTGAGTGCTGAGTCTGCCAGTCTGCTAACAAGTTTTCACCACAGAGACACAGAGTTCACAGAGTGTCTTGTATTCTCCGTGTTCTCCGTGCCCTCTGTGGTAAAAAATTCCGAAGTTCACAAAACTTGTTAGTGGACTGCTGAGTCTGCCCAAAATCGTTCCGTTCCCTTGCAACCGGACGATGCGAAGGATAAAAGGACTTACGCCGGCGGAAAATTGACACCAGAGATGCTGAAAGGTTTGGTGCCGGAGTTGGCGGACTAGTGCTTTGTTAATCTAAAAACTTTGGATACAGTGATTCGAGTTTTATTCTTGCGTTATCTACTGTGAAGTGCCACTGGACACCCTTTTGATCTGCATTACGTGCGTTGGCCCAAGACTCAACCGCCATTCGTA
>JBOFQC010000954.1:0-2458 GCA_051660725.1 Thermoguttaceae bacterium | reverse complement strand
TACCGGCATCATCCATCGAAAAAGAGTTTGTCGAGCAAGCGAAAGTTGGCGGGCTGGAGTTTTGAATTTTTAATGGAATTGATACACGGAACGCTGGAAGAAGCCGGAAAATAAAGAAAAAAACGTGCGCACGCCCTGCGTAAGGATCGAGCTACGGAACGGGCTTTTTGCCCAAGGCATGAACGATCTCTTATGCCGCGATTTTTTTCATTCTTCCTTCCTAGTAAGGAAGAATGAAAATCACATTTCCTTTATCCTAACAACCTTTTTTTCCCTGACAATCACACCCGCTTCAATCATACAAGGCGTGATTTGGCGAGCCGCCAACGTAAGTTGGCGGGTTTGTTTGGCAACAATCGTCAAAAAAACGCAACAATCCCGTTCCCGAATGCTGTCGGCATTCAATAATGGTAGCCCCGTGTGAGGCACAGTATCTAATTATACTGGTGCCGAAACACGGGGGAATGTGTCGCAAAAAAACGCAACAATCCGGGGTTCAATAACGGCGACCATAATTCAACTCCGACGGAGTTGTGTGTTTTGGTGGGCAATTCGTTTCTACCATAATTGAACACCTCCGGTGTTCGAGAACAACAAAACCGCCGACTAACGCCGACGGCTCGCCAAATACACCGCCGAACAAATGCCGGTGCTCACGCATCGGCTCGAAACGCCGACGGGACTTGGAGAAATTACCTTGCTACCTTTCTGCAACCTCTCCGATGTAAAGGTGAGGAGACGACAAAGTTTTACTCTCGCATCGGAAAGAATTTTCGTGCAGGTATCGACAAATGCTGTTTCTCTGGAATTGGGTCGCCCGGTTTCCATGACTTCTTCCACGAATCATCTTCGCTCGCTGCTTCGGATTCTGATTGCATCTTGTCCTGCAATTCTTTGAGCTTCTTCGGCACTTCTCTTTCTAATTTCGCTCTCTTTGCCTTTTGTTCTGATGTCAGAATTTTATCGATCCGATTTGTCACTTCGGAATTAGTTTTTTGAATTCGTTCCATCCATTTTTTCCCAGGTCCCTCCGTGAGCATTTTGGGATTTTGTCGCAGCTCGTCGAAAAATTCGTTCACAGTTGTTTCAGCTTCTTGGCGAATCGCTTCAATCTCCACTTTCTGTTCATCGGTAAGATCGAGTGCCTGAAAAGAATCGGCTAGAAACATCGTGAGTCCCATGTCCGAATTTTCCAACACGGAACCACCCACCAACTCGATTTCCCGCAGCTTTTGCAATTGTTCGTCGGTCATAATGGAAGAAAAGACTGCATCAACGGATTCGATATAACTTTCAAATGCTGCACCAAAAACTGGTAGAAAAGCCGCCCTTTCCTCGGCCGTTTTAGCCTCTGTATAATCGGGAAATTTCTCGTTCTCGCTCTCGTTCATATTTTCAAATGCTTCTTGAAAAGCTACTTTTTGACCATCTGATATTTCAAGATAAGAACACAGTATTGCACTTGAATCTTCGTCTTCAAACCTCGCAAATTTTAACTGCCCCTTCGAGTCGGCAAGAAGAATTTTTTGATAATATGACAATCTCAAATCAAGAGCATACTGGTATTCGGCGGAGAGATTATCCAAGTCAACATCGTCCTGTGCGACGAGTGGAGCAACACAAATACCGAGAAAAAGCGTGAAAAGAAAAAGTCGTTCCATTTTTGCGATTCGTTTCATTGGTTTGTGAAAATAATTGAACATTGCTACTCGCGGTCACCCGCAAAATTAAGCAATACAATTAATATGTTATATGCAGATATTCTCACTGTCGTTTTTCACATCTTTTTGATATTTTTTGGCTTCAGTTGGTTTGCGGACTCGTTTCATTGATGTATTCTATCCGAAAAATCGCGGCCCGCAGATCGACGACATCTTACTCGATCAGCGGCACTGTGCCGAATGTCTTGCCCGCTTTGTCTTTCGGAAAAAAGTCCGCCAGTTGCGGAAACGGCTTTCGATGCGGCTTCTTGCCGGTGCGTGAGCACCGGGATTGTTCGGCGGGTGTTCTTCGGCGAGCCGCCAACGTAAGTTGGCGGGTTTGTTCGGCAACAATCGTAACGAAAATACAACAATCCCGTCGGGATTGAATTATGGTAGAAACACAAACATCAAAAACGTGAGAACCCCATTCGGGGTTCAATATCGGCGACCATTATTCAACTCCGACGGAGTTGTGTGTGTTTTTGGCAATTCGTTTCTACCATAATTGAACGCCGACGGCGTTCGGCCCCAACAAAACCCGCCAACTTACGTTGGCGGCTCGCCAAAACGCGGCGGCTCGCCAAAACGCGGCGGCTCGCCAACATACCATGATCGGTTCTGCAACATAACTACTATTTTGCAAGTGCTGTGTCTATTTTTACGCAAAACGTTTCAAGCTCGTCACGGATGATTTTTAAGTTCACTTTCAATAACTTCTCGTCTTTTTTAGGCGTTCCTGAACCCAAAGATGATCC
>JBOFQC010000953.1:0-3278 GCA_051660725.1 Thermoguttaceae bacterium | reverse complement strand
CAGGAACTGTATAAGTTCGCTCTGTTTTTTTTCTTCGAGTGCGTTTTTACCGCACTCATTCAGACGCTTCGTTGCTTCCGAACCGCTAAGTCCTTGGTCGGTTGCGGAGAGCTTGGTATACACATCGGAAAGTGGCATTTTGCCAATTGTTTCCGAATCCAACATATATGGGGCACTTTGAGGTGTTTGTTTTTGCATGATGACAAGGTAAATGGTGAACGGGTGGGAGGTGAACAGGTAAAAAGTGGACCTGCCATCCAGGCAGAACGCTTCGGCGTAAAGTGTTCCGCCTTACGCTGGTCGGCTATTGAAAGGGTGAGCAGATGGACATGTGAGTAGGTTATAGAGAGATGGTGTCAATCAAAAATAAGCATTTTTACTCAAAAACGAAGTAATCCGCCTAACATTTATCCCTCACCTGTTAACCTGCTCACCTTAACCTGTTCACCTTTCTCTTTTTTACATAAAAAGCCAGACCCACGCGAGTAGGATCAGCATTGAAATTCCGGCGGTTGGGGCGCCATACTTAACGAATTCAAAAAACGTAATTCGCAGCTTGAAACTTTCCGCACATTGAACAGCGATAATATTTGCCAGGCTTCCGACAATGATCAGGTTGCCGGCAAAAGCGTTCGACAAAGCAAGTGCGTAACAATTCAAAGGGTTCGTCAGGTCGGTAACTTTTACGAGCAACATCACAGCTGCCGAGTTGTTAATGCAATTGCTTAAAACGCCAGAAAGAATCGTAAGTTCAAGCGGATTGTTCACATCAACATTATGCGTACTCAAAAACGTAATCATTTTGTCGGCCAAGCCACACTGCACGAAAGCACCGACTACGACGAAAAGTCCCATGAAAAGTATAAGTAACTGCCAATTAACAAGTTGCAACACGTTTCGACTCGGCAAACGGTGGCTGCATAAGAGCAGGCCGGCACCGGTCATTGCGACCAGGTAATGCGGTAACCCTGTAAAGACGAAAAAAAACACCAATATCAAAAGTATGCCGGTCCCTTTTATTGTACGCCATTGGTTGAATGGAACTTCTTCGCCCGACTCGGTATCAGAAGATATGTCCGCAATTGACACCGTGCCAACTGACACCGCATTCTGTTGCGATTTACCACTTTTTTTATGAGAGTTTGTGGCGTCATTTTTTAACTCAAACGAATTTCGTCCGAGATAATACACGACACCGTAACAAACAATCAGCGAAAGCGTCACAGGCACGAAAGCAAAAAGCATGTATGAACCAAACGAAATCTTACCGATTTCGCCGACGAGCACATTTTGAGCGTTTCCGATAATGGTCAATGCGCATCCGATATTGGACGACAAAGCGAGCGCAATAAGGAACGGCACCGGATTCATCTTTTTTTCAAGCAGTGACACCGTGATAACCGGTGCAACGGCAATTACGACCACGTCGTTATTCAGAAAAGCTGACAGAACACCACTTAACGAGATCAGCACCGCCAAAAAAAGCGGCGGCCTGTCAAGCAGAGAATTCAGCACTTTTCGCGCAATCCAAGTGTAGAACCCGGCATAATGCAATTGAGCGGCGATAACCATCAATGCAAAGAGTAACAGGATTGACTCCATGTTTACCGATGCGACCGCTTCGGGGAGCGTGATACACCCCAAAGCAAGCATGGCAATTGCCCCTAACAATGCGATTCCGGTGCGGTCCAACTTCAGGAAAAACCAATGTCCAACCGCAAGACCGAAATATGTTACGACGAAGACGATTAGTGTTGTGATTTGTAGCATTACAGGATCACGAATAAAAAAGTGAAAGACACAAGGTGTCAGGCATTATACGTTGAGCATTAATGTCTCTTCAAGGAACTACGCCGAGCAATTCATGCCCGAACGGCGGTTCCTCAGCAGCTAACATCCTGACGTAAAATTATTATATTACTTTTTATATTCTACTTTTTGTCTTTTTTACACTTTTTACAGCCTTTTTTACAGCATTCGCCGGAGTCGGTATCATCTTCATCACTCTTTTTGTGATTCTTGGCACTGTTTTGCTCTTGAAGATTCTGGTGATACAGCTTCCGGATTTCATCGACGTCAACCGTAGCTTTGGGAATTTCCGGTGCCATTTCTTCCAGCGTGTGAACCAAAATATCCGAGACTGCAAGATTACGGAATTTCTTGTTGTTTGCCGGAATAATAAACCACGGCGCATGATCGGTTGAACAATTCGTCATGACATCGTCGAACGCTTGCATATATTCGTCCCAATATTCGCGTTCTTTATAATCGCTGTCGGATATTTTCCAGTGTTTGGCAGGGTCGTCAAGCCGTTCACCAAAGCGTTTAAGCTGTTCTTCCTTGCTGATATGCAGGAAAAACTTAACAATTGAAGTACGATTATTATGCAATAATCTTTCGAAATCGTTGATAAATTCAAGGTGTTTTTTCAGCGTTTTTCCTTGAACATTGCCGTGAATTCGGCCTGCCAACACGTCCTCATAATGCGACCTGTTGAAAATCACGACTTCGCCGTGATGCGGGGCGACGCAGTGTTCACGCCATAAGAAATCGTGCGACGCCTCAATTGCCGTTGGCACCTTAAACGATTGGGCACGGCAACCTTGCGGATTCATCACTGAAATTACGTGATTTATTGTTCCGTCTTTACCTGCCGCGTCGAGTGCTTGAAGAACAATCAGTAACGACTGCTTATTTTCGGCATACAGTTTATACTGTAAGTCAAAGAGTTTTTTGCTGTTTTTTGCCAGCTTTTCATCAAGCTTGTCGTGGTCATGCCAACCGTGTTCTCTCTCATCGGGAGAGAATTTATTCAGATTGACTTTTGCCCCTGACGACTTGACACGAAATTTGTCATACAAGTTCATTTTACGTCTCCTTAAGCCAAGATTACGTTCTCAAAATGTGTTCGTAAAACCAGTTTGAAAACCAGTAAGATATCAAATATATATATTATAATATTAATGTCAATCAGATGCGCAAACAGAAGTACAAATTTAAATAAAAAAAGCACTTAGCTACAGTTTGCGCTGCAAAAAAGAAAGTGTTGCGTATATGTTTGTTGGTAGGCGACTATCTCCGAAAGTCGCTCCAGTTTCGGAGAAACTGGACTACCTTAACAAAAAAGGGGACACGAGTCCCCACTACAAATCCGCAAAAAAGAAACGTATTCCTACTTTCATTACCCCTTGTCAACTTTGCCCAGCGCACGGGCAATTTGTCGAATTGCTTGGCGGATGCGGTCTTCTTTTTCGACCAGAGCCAGCCTTAAATACCCT
>JBOFQC010000952.1:0-3392 GCA_051660725.1 Thermoguttaceae bacterium | reverse complement strand
GAGTTACGTATTTATTGAATCGTGGTCGTTAGGCGAAAATTTGGAGTCGGCGCATGTTCGATTACGTGGCCCGTGGGACGTATCGGGTCGTCGGATTTCGCATGCTGAGAAGCGGAAGTTGTTTCAGCAGTCGGTATTGTGGTCGGAATTATCGCAGCATTTACCAGCGAACCTGAACCGCAAAATAATCCAAACAGTGGAAAAAACGCTGTTTTCAAACGCCTAATCGTGAACATTTATTGGAAAGTACAGTATCACCATAATATGTCACTATTTTAACATGATCTCCTGATTTGTAGTTCTTACGTTCATTATTTCTAAAACAATCTTCATGCAAATAACAGATTCCTTTCTGTACAGTAGATGGTAATTCTGTGTGCTGCCATTGGAACTCGTACTGATAATAAAATGACTTACGTCTTCGTATTTTATTTACTTGTGTAACTGTTCCATCACCAGCATATTTCCAATACCGTGAAAAAGGAAAGTTATCTCTGTAGGATTTATTAACTTCTCCTAGAAATAAAAAGCCAAAAGAAATGTACATGGCTCCGGCAATCATAATATAAATAAAAATACCATCCCCACCTATTTTTGATATGCCGTTGCCATTTAGTGGGGAAAAAAACCAAGAAATTTTTTTACGAAATGAAAGTCTTGACGACATTCTCTTTTTTCCTGTATTTTTCTTCATATTAAAACTTACTATAGGTTTGGTGTATTTTGTACGACAATTCAAGGCAAAACTGTCGCTCGGCAAAATCTGCATTTTTTTCAATTTGGGGTAAGCTTGAGATAATCAGTACCAAGCATTGAAAAACTCGGGAACAGAGCCGACCGATTCACGCCTCGACGGCAGGTCGCGGGAGGCGGAACACTTCACGCGAAGCTACTTATGCCTGAACGGCAGGTTCCCGCCCATACCGGGCTCCGGTATACTTTCTTAGCGCAACTGGACAACCAAACCTCAATTGTCAGATGGAAAGCATTTAACCAAACCATACAACAGGATAACAATTCCACATATTCCCAATATGCAAGCTCCCCATCCATCAGGGATTTTTTGATTTATGTCATTTGTTGTGTCAGAAGCCAATTTTAATATTGCAGCTGCTAATATTAAAATGGCACCAGTAATCGCCATCGAAGAATATTTCATATTTTTTGCATAAAAGGTTTGTACTGTTTCGTGTATTCGATTTTCTGGATGAGATTGACTTAGATTTAGAAAAAGTTGGGCAAAACAAACTCACAATTTAATCTATTTTCACTGGCAACATCCACTGATAGACTCCGGCGGATAGCTATCCCAAAGTAATGGCCAACTTGTGTGCCATTCTCCTTTATATTTGCTCGTTATTGTATATTGAGCAGTAAACTCTTGTAATGATCCTGTGTCGCCTTTAGTTACAGTTCCATACAATGTAACCTTTGCACAACAGCGATACTCATTGTAGTTCAATGCGTTAATGACTTCAACTGATGGTTGATATATACGAACTGGTGATTCAGAGGCAGTTTCCACAGATGTGAAAAATATAGTTTTATTGATAGGGATTGTTTTCTTTGCTCTTTCATCTTCAATGACAACTTTGCTCAGAATTACCGAATGTTGTTCTGATGAGTCTGTTCTAAAAACAAAGCGTAAGTCACTAGGAGGTGATGACGTTGAATAGAATAGCAAAAAAGGTATCGCATAACATGCATTCTTACCACCTTGTACAAACAGATCACTTGTGGAATTCTCATGAATTTGGACGGGGTACGGTGAAATATCGTGAACATAATAACCAATATAATTCAGACCACCTGCAGTAACAATCACATATAGTAACAACAGTACAATAAACGTAATTACAAAGTAACACAACAGTCGCATACCTTTATTACTGCTTCGACTGCAAGGAAGTAATTCTGGTGTTTTTGGAGTTTTAGAAGATTCTTGAATCATTGGTTTTAACACTTAGAAACAGTAAAAAATCAGTACCCAATTTTTTATCACGGAGATAATACTCTGTACTCTCTGACCACGGCGGCGTAAACAACAAATTACTGGCCTGGATAATTTTGCGAGTTTTTTGGCAGAGTCTAGAAAACAAAGGGTTTTAGCGAAGAAACGCTCAAGAAATAAAAAATGGAGGATAACGGGCTCGAACCGATGACCTTCTGGCTGCCAGTCTGCCCAAAACGCTCGTCAAACCCTTTTGTTTATAGGGCTTGCGGCTCTTTTCATACCCGTTCACTGACACGTTCACCGTGACCTTGCAAAATACGCAAAAACGAACACTAAAGCGCATATTCGCGCAAATGTTGACTATTCCATCTCTTATTGGTCAGCAACGATAAAATATTTACACAACCAATCGTTTGATACTTTGAGACTGTACACTACCGATTCTGCAACAAATGGTTGTGACTAACATAACGTATTCAACCATTCCATAGTAGTGGATTTAAAACACGGACGCGCGAGTTCTACTCCCGCCTTGGCTATCTTGTAAAAACGTCGCAGAGCAGATAAATCACAGCACTTGCGGCGTTTTTGCGAAGCACGCTCGGAGGGATTCGAACCCCCAACCCTCGGTTCCGAAGACCATACAGACAGGAACAAGCTATTTAGGCACAAACTCTTTAATTGCTTTTCTTTACGTTAAATATGCCAGCATATTTTAAACAAACGAAAAGTAAAAATTCGTGGAAAATAAAGGAAAATATGCGGGCACACCTTCCGGCCCACAAAAGCCTTGAAGCAAAGGCGTTGATTGAAGAAGTCGGTGCTAATTTGATTCGATTACCGCCATACCGTCCAGACTTGAATCCGATTGAGATGAGTTTTCAAAGTTGAAATCAATTTTACGAAAAGAAAAGATTTGAGACATAGGAAAACTCCAAGAGTTCCTCTGCCAATAACCGAAACTTTTCTCGTAAATCGAGTGTAAAAATTATTTCGACCACGCTGGATATGGTCTACGTAATTAATCAAAACGCTATAGAATCTTCAACACCAATGTTGCGAATTCAATCGGCATACTTGAAGCGGCGACATCATGACATGCAGGTCATGCATCCGGGCATTGTCGACCATTTTGTGAAATGGGTGGTGACAAATCGGTTTCCGCAAACGATATATACAGAAGCTAATATCATGACTGCTTTTACACGCATTCAGAATTCATCAACTATGGGAACGGAGTTGTTGTTTCCGATAGTTGCCAAGACTGGCGGTGTCGACCGCAAAACTTCCGATATGATAGAACGCGACCTTGCAACGGCCTGTAAAAAAGTGGATTGCCGAGGCGGAAAACGAAGCGGAGCAAAGATTACGTGAGGACTCTGATTTTTTGCGGCATCAAAATTTTGAAGGTCTATACGCAGATTTTCACGGGCTTCGG
>JBOFQC010000951.1:0-4236 GCA_051660725.1 Thermoguttaceae bacterium | reverse complement strand
AACATAATTTTTTACCTCTTAAGCGTTTTGATGGTTCAAAATGGTCGTGCTATGTCAGCCTTTGTTCTCTGTCTAAATTTCCAACCCCGAAGTCTGAAGTCTAAAATCTGGCGTCAAACGTCTCCCGATGTCTTTAGCCCAAAATTATACCTTATAAAATAACTTAATGATAGAAATTAAGAATTATAGTAACAAGTAAAACTTGTTAAACTTTTCTGATTAAAAAGATTTTTCTGTTTTTATTGATTATTCCGATTGTTCTGGCCGATAAGTAAGATTGGAGGCGGAAAATCCGTGAAAAAAACGAGGTACTTTTTAGATTTCTCGTTTGTAATACGGTAAGCATTGCAACGCAATGCGTTTTTCGAGGCCGAAGGCTACTGATAATACAGGCTCTGTATATTACCTATTCTATCAAAATCTATTGATGGTGTATCAATGAATCGAACACTTTTAACAGGAATTCTCCTTTTACTGGCAAGCACATACAGCGGTTGTATTGGTTACAACGGTTACGGTCCTTGCGGTCCTTATGCAGGAGGTTGTTTAACCGGCAGTTCAGTTGGCTACGGCGGATACAACCCTTACGAAACGGTTGGTGACTGTGGCGGTATGTATGCTGACAGTTGCGGAACTTGTTTGCCAACCTGTAATCCTTATGCCGGTTATCCGTGCGGTGCCGGAAGTTGCGTTGGAGCAGTCGGAGCCGTTGGATGCGGTGCTGTACGAGGAGCGGCTTATGTTGCCGCGACGCCAGTTTCCTGGTTGGCTCAAATACTGCGAGGAACCGCATACCCATGCAGCGGATGCAGTGACGAAGTTTATTGGGGCGATTACGGTACCCAAGCCGGCGATTATTGCAGTCCCTGTACCTATGACGGACAGTGGGCGGGCGGTACCGGTTGCGGACCTGTTTGCCAAAGTGGACTTTCGTATCGTTATCCGGCAGTGGGTAGCTACATGAATCAGGCGTATTCGCCGGTTTTCCAAGATAAGATTTCCGCAACTCACGCGAAGACTTCGCTTGATTACGGTTTACGTGGCCCGAGTTTTGACAGCTGTTATTCCCCCTGTGACTACGGGGGTTGTTACACCGGAGGTGAATACTACGACACCGGATGTAGCACAGGAAACTGCGGTACTGGCGTTGAAGGAACTTTCATTGACGAAAGTGAAGATGATTCACAAACCGTTGAACCGGTGAACCAGGTTGTGAGACGTATGTCGGTGCCGAGTAGTCGTTCACCGCAAAATCCGCAAAATATCGCACGTGCAGTGCAAAGCGGAAACGTCCAAAAAGGACAAGTCCGCGTCGCTTCACCTAATAGTAATATTAGACGTTAATTAGACTTCAGACGTTAGACTTCAGATTGTAGATTTTTATTCTAACGTCTAACGTCTGATGTCTAACGTCTCAAAATGCCCTTCCCCCCTTTAAAATATATTCCCATGAGAAAACATATATCAATTTTCGTGACCGCATTTGGTCTGATAGTTTTTGGACTATCCGAGCTTGTGCTTGGACAAGGCGGAAGTACAGCACCTGCTCCAGGTACCAAACCTGCTCCGCGTCCGACATCACCCGCTCCAGGTGCCGCAGCAGCACCGGCTCGGACAACGTCTGGTGGTGCCGCAACCGCCGCACCTGCCCCGGCAAGTACACCACGTGTTTCGCCTGAACAGGTTCTTGGTGCCGCGAAACCTCTTCAAACAGGTGTTGATATCGATATTCCGACACCGGAACAATTGAAAAAATGTACCGTTGAGACTCCGAACAACGCCGGTTACGTACTCAAAGACGAAAACGGCAGACTGCTTCGATTTTATCAACAAAGTAAAGAAGGCGCGCTAAGTCAATGCAGTTTTTATAAAAATGGCATTGAAGTTTATCGGCAATTGATTACCGGTAGTTCCACGAAACCAAACGAATACCGCTGGCTGAACCATGCCGGTACCCGTTGGGGAATCGACCTTACCGGCGATGACAGAATTGATTATTGGAAAATGATTTCGCCAGAAGAGGTTTCCGCTGAAGCTGTCGCAGCTCTTGCCGCCGGCGATTTACAGCGTTTCATACGACTTACTCCCTCGGATGCAGAAATTACCCAACTCGGTTTGACACCAGAAAAAGAAGCTCTGGTTAAGCAAAGAATCAAGCAAATGCAGACCGATTTTGCCGATTCGGTGAAATCAATTGCTTTGTCCAAAAACGCAAAATGGGAACAGTTAGGCGGCGGTCAACCAGGTATTGTACCAAACGCAAACCCAAGCAATCCCGACGTTATTGCGTATGAAAACACAATTGTGCTGGTTCGTGACGGTGCCGGAACAAGTGAAACCGCCCCGCCGCTTAAACAGATTCAGCTCGGAACAATTGTAAAGGTCGGCGAAAATAATTGGAGACTGATTGGAGTTCCACAAATCGACGACCCTCAATCCGCAGTTGTGCCGTATACGTTTTATCCACCGTCATATATTGATCCGGGTATTACGGAAGGTGCCGCTGGTCCTGCTCCGTCTGAAGATGTAGTCGCTATGCTCCAGCAATTGGGCAAGATGCAGGAACAACTTGGTAATACGTCACCTGACAAGCGTGCGGCAATTCACGAGGATATGTTGGTACTTACGATTAACATTGCCAATAAATCAGCACCAGCTGAGCGTTACGAATATCTCAAACAAGCGGCTGATAATGTCGATGCCGCAGTTCGGGCGAACGAGTTTCCTGCTGGACCAAGAAGGCTGGAACAGTTGAGTGAAATGATGAAGAATCAGAAAAATCCGAATCTTGAATCTTATGTGAAATACGTGTATGTAATGGCCGATTATTTCTCAAAAGTTCAAAACGGTGAAATAGAAGCGGAAGAAGTGGATATTATTCATCAGGATTGGATTGAGAACCTTGAAGCCCTTGCCAAGGAGTATCCAAAAACGGAAGGTGCTTCGCGTGCCATGATGGAACTTGCCAATTATAATGAAATGGTTCGGCAGGAAAACGAAGCACTGAAATGGTATCAACAGGTCGCAACGGACTTTGGCAGCGAACCAATCGGTGAAAAAGCGGCAGGAGCGGTAAGACGCATAAGTTCAGTCGGAAAAGTGCTGCCGTTCTCAGGAAAATTGGAAAATGGCACGACAATTGACGTGAAACTATTCCAGGATTCCGCAGTCGTACTTTACTTCTGGAACAGTTGGTCGGATTCGGAGTCGAAGAATCTGAAAGCAATTGCCGACAAGTATGGGAATGATGTGAAAATCATTGGTGTCAACGTTGACGACGACGTAAACAACATGAAAAAGTACCTGGCCGGAAACCCGATGCCGTTCCAACAGATTTGCGAACCGGGCGGTATGGAAAGCGGTCCCGCAAAGTACTGGGGACTGCAATTGCCGCCGATGATGATCTTGTACGACAAAGAAGGCAAAGTGGTTCAGCAAAACATTACCACCGCCGCTTACCTTGACCGAGAAATCGGTAAAATAATTAAAAGGTAAAGGTAAAGGTAAAGGAGATAGGAGATAGGAGATAGGAGATAGGAGATAGGAGATAGGAGATAGGAGATAGGAGATAGGAGATAGGAGATAGGAGATAGGAGATAGGAGAGCAGGTGATTTGAAATTATATGAAGTCTAACTTCTAACTCCTATCTCCTCCTAAAAAAACTATTTCACGCTGGCGAGATCGACCCAGCGTTTTTCTGTTGCAGCGATAAGGGCCGCTTCGAGAACACGTTGGGTTTGGTACGCGTCATTGAAATCTGGCAACGGAACTGTCGGTTCTTGACCGGCAAGCTTGAGCAGAATGTCATAAGCCATGCTGGTAAAGCAGTGTTCGTAACCGATAATGTGTGCGTCGGGCCAGTAATTTGCGACGTATGGGTGGTCTCCACCGTGCGTACACATAATCGTGGTCCAACCTTGTACCGCTCTTGGACGTGTTGCGTCGTAGTATTCGAGGTAGTTCATTCTTTCGAAGTTGAACTTCAGAGCGCCTTTCGTGCCGTTGATTTCGAAACCGTTGGAGTTTTGGTTTCCGGTAGCTTGTCTTGCCGCTTCGAATGAAGCAACAGCACCATTGCAGAATCTTGCGAGGAAAAGTACGGTGTCTTCAACGGTAACGTCACCCATTTTGCATGAGCCGCCGCCGTCTTTGCTGTACCGCATCTGTTCGTCGGTGACGATTCCACCTCCGCTGTCTTGTTCGATTATTTTACGTTGTTTCACGAAAGTTTCGGC
>JBOFQC010000950.1:0-4344 GCA_051660725.1 Thermoguttaceae bacterium | reverse complement strand
AATAACGGCAGTCGGCGTGCCTATTGGCGTTTTGGCCGGAATGCTGATGATTTGGTGGACCGGTTGGTTCTGGACCGTGTACAACTCGCTTGTCGGCTTGAAAAACCGCGTGAAAATGGCAACGGCAAACATTGACGTTGAACTTAAACGACGCTTTGATCTTCTTCCGCAGCTGGTACGAATCGTCGAAGGTATGAGAAACCACGAACAGCATGTGCAGGAAACCGTTGCGGTGCTACGTAATCAAGCGTTGATAGATTCGGTATCTGAAAGTTTTTCTCGTGAAACAATTGGTTGCGTGAAACGACTCGTCGCAATTGTGGAAAATTACCCTGAGCTGAAGTCGGACGAACTATTTATGAAGCTGCACGACAACCTTGTGAGTACGGAGCAAAGAATCGCCCTGGCACGAAATTATTACAATGACGTAATTGAAACTTACAATAACCGTTGCGAAAGGTTTCCGGAAAGTTTTATTGCGAGTATCGCAATGATGAAACGCATTGCTCCGTTTCAAGCCGAAGGGTTTGAACGTGCGGCAATTGAGGTTGAACTTGTCGGGCAATAATAAGGACTGCTTTACCTGGAGACTTCGTTGTACTTCGTCTCCGGCTCTTTTTGATTTTTGCGATTTATAACCAAGCGTAAAGCATTTTTTGAGAAATAATAATGACGACATTAAAAAAATCATGCTGGTATTTTGCAGGTTTTTTCGTATTAATTTGTATTTGGCTCCTGATTTTTAGTGATAAAAAAACCGGTAACTTGTCAAAAAAAGACAAAATAATATTTGCAGAAAAACTTGAAAAAATTACGGCTGAAATTGGCTCGCTTAATGATAACTCGTGGGCAGGTGAATATTTCTACGGAAACGGGCGGAGCGCAAATGTAACTTTAACTTTAGCACCGAAATCCGGGTTTACATATACTTGGCGGGGTTGCATGGGGATTTGCGACCAAAATTTTGGTGAAGTAACCTCCGATAATGAAAAATTGACTTTACACTGCGTCCTTGAAAACGAAAGCAGTATTCCCTGCCCTGAAGAATTGATTCCGATTCGTTGGAATGACCGCCATTATCTTATTCAGGTTGATAAAATAGATGAATTTTGCGACGCGATAAACGCAGGTTTTGAGCCCCGAGACGAAAAGCTTGGACGGTTTTTTCTCAAAACAGGCGACGAAAATAAAAAAACTACTGGTTTCCCGGAACTTCCAGAAAAATACACGCCGCTTTTACATGACAATATTGAAGACAAAACAGCTTCAGCCGAAAATTTTGAGCGTGCGGCAATTGAGGTTGAACTTGTCGGACAATAATAAGGACTGCTTTACCCGGGAACTTCGTTGCACTTCGTCCCCGGCTCTTTTTGGCCGTAATTTTTGCTTAATAGGAATTTTCCGCTCAAATTACGCATTCTTTGTAGAATCATAATCAGAAAAATAAAAAAAGTTGAACAAAATGCGGCTGAAAATATACTATATATTATAATAGTAGCCACATATCCTGAATGAAATTAACGGAATAACCCGATTATACCGAAGCCGGTATAGGCGGAAGCCTTTGGCCACGAAAAACGCCTTGCGTTGCAAGGCTTGCTGTATTGCGGTAATCCGTGTTTCATTTCCTTGACCCAAAAGCAGAGATGTCAATGTTCAATTTCCTTTTCGGCAGCAGTAAAAGTCAATCTAACCGACAAAGTCGCCAGAAGCCGAGTTCTCTCAAACGTAGTCGGCTCTCTTTCGAAACTCTCGAAAACCGTGATTTGCTTTCTGTCACGAACATTTTGTCCGAGGCGTACACCGACACGGTAGCAACTGCAGACGGGAGCGCCCTGATGTATCTCGACCTAAAATCGGATACAACCGGTAAATGGCTTACTTTTGGTATTAACGTAAATGCGGCAAACGGTTCGAGTCTCGACCCGTCAAAGTTGGAAATAAAATATAAGAACACGACTTCAAAAGAATACGAAGCGATTCCTGCTTGGACGATTTTTCATCAAAATGAAGACGCTAAAACGTCTACCATTATTGTTACTTTGCCCGCTGATGTATACCAGGTGTTTGTAAAAGGTGACAAGGGCACAACCGGTGCGTTTAATTGTGAGGTTTTCGTACCGGGCGGAACGAAAGACAAGCCGACTTCAATTGATTCGTACGTTCCGTTTGCCATTCAAGCAGGAATGCAGCAAGAAACACCAAATTGGACCCACGACACAGCTGCGTTATATCAAAAATTGTTAGGCTCGAATTACTCGAACACAATTTTGGCCGATCACCCGAATTGGGACGTGACGGGCTCCGGTACAATTGACATTCTGGACGGACAAATTCTTTCGAGCGTTTCGGCTTCTGGCAAACCGACAGTGAAGATAACGAAAACCGCGCCGGAAGGGGCGCTCAAGTTTTCGGCAGCTTCGGTTGCAGTTGACGAAAAGGTTACCGCTTTTGGACCGAGTACGAGCGCGATTACCGTTACTGGCGGAACAACTACGAATTTGAAGGATTACACCGTTTCGCTTTCGAGTAATTACACGATAAGCGGCGGAAATGGTGCCGATTTGTCGAAAGTGCAACTTCCGACTTTGGTTTCGGGAACAGATTATAAATTCGAAGACGGTAAGTTTTATTTCAATCCAAACGGCAAATTCGATTTCATACCGAAAGGCACAACTGGAACACTTACGCTTACATTCACGGCAACGGATAAAACGAACACGTCGTTAACCGGTACCGGTACGATTACGGTTATGATTACCGGTATGAACGACACGCCGGAAATAAGCAAGAAAGATATCGACTTAACATCGACTGAAATCTGGACCAATCCGTGGAGCGAAACGACAAGCGGTGAAACGGTTTTGCATCCCGACTCGATTTCGCTGGTGATAGACGGCAAAGATATCAAGCTCGGTTCGACTGTGATTGCCACGATAAACGACAAAGACGTGAGCGACACGTTCCAATTCGCAACGATTGGATTCCCGGCTGGAACGAGCAAGTTGGAAAACGGCAGTTGGGTTCTTTACACCGATTCCGACCCGGCTAAAGTTGCCGGCATTATTACTTTAAGCTCGGACGGCAGAACGCTTACGTATAAATCAGCCGGTAATCGTGAAGACAGCTTGTTCAAAGATTTGAAAAACGGCGAAGTATCCGAAAAGTTTGCGTTCTCGTTTACTGTCAAGGATAATCGTGGTGTCACAACCGCGGTTACTGCCGGCGACCAGAAATCGGAATCGCTTGCAACTACAGTGGAATTAAAAGTCAAGGCCAAGACCGATGCCGAGCTTGCGATTACCGTGACACCAAAATCGACTGATACCGTAAGTATAAAAGCGCAGGATGGTGGTGAAAACAAGAATCCGACAGTTTCACTTGATACATTCTTTACGGTTGATTACACAGACTCGAATAAAATCATTTCCTACGAATACGTCGACTTAAAAGTTACGGGCTCCGCGTCGGTTACGGTTACCGACGAAATTGCAGCAGCTATCAAGCAGGCACTCGTACTTTCCGGCAGCAACAAAACTGACGGGAAAATCGAATTCGTCCGCGAATACCTTACTTCGGCTGCCAACAACTTGTTAAACGGACTCGGTGAAGACGAGTACGTTGATGTTTCGTTCAAAATCCGCGTGAAAAACGAAGCCGTTCAAACCGAGTATGCCGACTCGCAGACGATTCATATCAAATTTGAGCCGCTTCCTGCTCTGAAGGTTACAAATGCCACGATGACAGTAGGTTACGACTATCCCAAAACGGGGGAAAACACAATTATTGTCGGAACTTCAACCGTTTCCGGAGGCATGCAACCATTTGATTATTCGGCGTTTTATGATGTCGAGATTGATCCGAATTACGTTTTTACGTACAACATTACAGACGGAGTGGTGCGAGACAAGCCGGAATTGGTTTACGGCGAAGATTATTGGTACGTTTGGTCTACTCTTGATTCCAATCCGCCACGAACAAATGAGATTCATTACTATTTCAAGCCAAACGGTAAATTCGATTTCCTGAAAGACGGAGGAACGGCAACTTGCGTATTTACGGTTCATGTTTATGACAAAGTTAATCCGCTTTTATTCAGCACATCTACGTTGACGGTTACAATTACCGGTCCCGAAGAAGACCCCGGTGACGAAGAAGACCCTGACGATGACGCCAAACTCGAAGCTGGAGGTGGCCCGTTTGTTGTGCAGACATACGATTCAATTGCTCAAATGCCAGCAAGTATTGTAATTGAACCGGTTTACACCGTTAGCGGTGCGGCGTTGCCTGCTGGTTATACTTTCAGTGGCTCCAAATACGAAATCTTGATGCTTAACGGTAACG
>JBOFQC010000949.1:0-4318 GCA_051660725.1 Thermoguttaceae bacterium | reverse complement strand
AAGTTTTCATTTTCATCTTTTTCAGAAGCGTAAATCCGTTGCAACGAACTCCAAGTGCCAACGTCGTCCCAACCGAAATTACCGTCAACTGTTACGATGTTATCAGCTTTTTCCAGAACTGCGTAATCAATTGAAATTTTTTTCATTTCCGAAAATTCTCTGTTCAGAATCTCAGGAAAATCATTTTTCGTCACCGAATCAGCAATTTTATCAAGACGCTCACCAAGTTCCGGTTCGTACCGCCTGAACATATCCAGAACAGTTCTGGCTTTCCAGATAAAAATCCCGGCGTTCCAAGCAAAATTGCCGGAGTCAATATATTTCTCTGCAGTTTCTTTTGTCGGTTTTTCATGGAATCGCTTTACTTTATATGCCGTGACACCATTTTGCGAATGCGAATCACAAATCCTTTCTAACTCAGAATTTCCAATTACTTCAGCTTTTTCAATGTAACCGAAAGATGTGGAAGCAAAAGTCGGAGTGACACCAATCGTAACAAGCCGTTGCGGGTCTTCTTTCACTAGATTGGTTGCGTATCTTAACGTGTCGCAAAATGTTTGGACGTCACCGATTACCTGGTCAGCGGGCAACACGATCATTGTGGCGTCAGGGTCGTTCCGAAGCAACCGAATTGCAGCAAGACCGATACAAGGTGCCGTATTTCTTTGCACCGGCTCCACAAGAATCTGGTTCGGAGATATGCCTGGCCAAGATTCGTACACTAGCGGAACATACGATTCGCAGGTCGCAATCAAAATATTTTCCGGGAACACGAGCCGCTCAAGCCGTTTTACAGTTGCGGTAAGCATTGTTTGCTCGCCGTCAAACTTCATAAATTGCTTAGGCCTTGCGGAATTGCTTTCCGGCCAAAGACGGCTTCCGCTTCCACCAGCTAAAATCACGCAGTGTATCATGTTGTGTGGCACCACTCTAAAAACATGTTTAATCCTTTTCGTTCCTCGTCGCCGAGAAAAAAACGAATCGAGTTTGCAAGGTATCTCTCCAACGTTGCGGTGTCAACCAGAAGTTGCGAACCGTTCAATTCAACCCGCTTTGCTTTTTCCGCCGTGATGCGCGAAATATTTTTGACACCAATATCCCGTGCGGTGTCAATTGCGGCGGTTAGCTTGTTGCGTATTTCTGAATCTTCAAAACGGTTTTTCACAGTAATCCAAGCAGCAAACACAAAAGGGAGCCCGGTTTTTTTCAACCAAAGTTCACCGAGATCGTAGCGGTATTTCCAAACGCCAGTATTCTTGTAAGCCAATGCTCTGTCACCAATTACGACAAAAGCATCTGCTTCGCACGTATCCAGTTTGGAACCAAGCGGCAGCGGTGTCAGTTTCGGTTCGAGGCTGTAAAACCTTTTCAGCATAACACGTGACAGTGAAACGCTTGATTTTGACGCCACATCAAGTGCAAGCGTTTTTATTTCAGGAATTTCGACACGACTGATCAGCAGCACACTTTCAACTTTACCCCGGCATCCGACACAGGCGTTGCCGAGTATTTCGAATTCACAACCGGTGTCATTAGCCCAAGTGGTGTCAAAAATTTTCACATTTGCCAACTCGGCAACCGGCATAAGAGCCAAATCGAGTTTGCCGCTTAGCAAACCGTCACGCATAGTTGACGGAATCCACTCCGTAATTTCAACCTCAAACCCGGCTTCACGCAAATTTTCAGGCAACGACCAGGTAAGCGGCAGGGCGTTATAAAATGGAACCGTTCCGATTCGAAGCTTGTTTTTCATAACTGGACAACCATGTCTTCGAGTTCTTTATTAACTTCACTGGAAAGTGTTGCATGCCCGGTCTTTGTGACGAGCACGTCATCTTCAATTCTGACGCCGCCCCACCCTTCGATGTAAATTCCCGGCTCTACAGTAAGAACCATACCGGGAGCGAGTTTCATTTGGTTGCCAGCAGAAAGCCGCCCTGAATCATGTACCTCAAGACCGAGGCCGTGTCCTAGACCGTGAGTGAAATATTTCCCGTATCCGGCGTCTTCGATTATGCCGCGTGCTATTCGGTCAATGTCGCCAGAGATGGCACCAGGCCGTATCGCTTTAATCGCAGCTTTTTGAGCTTTTAAGACGGTTTCGTAAACTCGGCACAATTTTGCAGACGGTTTTTTGGTGGTAATCAGAACTCGAGTCAGATCGGAAACGTAGCCGTAACTCATTGCCCCCCAATCTATTAGAAGCATTTCAGATTCTTCGACTTTTTTCTGAGTTGGCACCGCATGTGGCAAAGCGGCCCGTTCACCAACGGCAATAATCGATTTGAAACTTCTGTCATTCGCCCCGAATCGTTGCATGTTGTATTCCAAATCATTTCGTAACTCTATTTCCGTTTGGTCTTTTCGAAGCGAGTGTCGTACAAACTCGAAAGCACGTTTTGCAATATTAACAGAGTTTTTTATCGCATCGATTTCGTATTTATCCTTTATCATTCTCTGCGATTCTACGAGGCCGCTTGTGCCGACTATCTCGAATCGCGGCAGTTTGTCGGCAAGAGCGTCCCGATTGGAAAGCGTCATGGAAACGGACTCGACACCGATTTTTTTGTTCGAAAACGACTGCGAATTCACCAATTTTTCCACTGCCGAAAAAAGTGACACTGATCCCGTTCGTATGAACGCTTCGAGCATGTTACATTCTTCAGAGATTTGTATCTGGTAACGTGGATCGCTGATGATAACGTCACCGTTTTGGTGTACAAGCAAAAAACTATCATCACCGGAGAACCCCGTCAGATACGAAACATTTAAAAAATTGGTTACCAGCAGAGCCGGAATACCGAGCGATTTAAGCTTTTTTCGTAGCTTGTCACGACGCGCTAAGAATCTGTCCATATTATTTAATTACTTATTTACGAAGAAAAAATTGTCTATTATATTGGGAACGGTTGAAAATATGTATCACACATGACGAAATATAACTACCGTTTATTGTACTTTCATCTTGCAGAAAATACAATGGACAAAGCGGTAAAATGGAACGAGTAAGCCACACCAAATTGACATGATTTATAATTAATCGAAAGGAAAATGAATGGAAGCAATAAAAATAATTTGTATTTCGATTCTTGCAGCGTGTTTTTACGGCGTGGCGCATGATCTTGTCACCGCAAATGTTTGCGTGGAATATTTCACAATTGCTCATCCGATGATATTCCCAACAACATCGCCAATTTTTCTTGCTTTCGGCTGGGGAATAATTGCAACTTGGTGGGTCGGACTTGGATTAGGTATACCACTCGCTTGTGTTTGCAGATTCGGTGCGAGAAAAAAACTAACCGTTAAGAATTTATACCGACCTCTGGCAGTTTTCCTTGTTATATTATATCTCGTCGCAATGATATGCGGAGGCATTGGTTACACCGCTGGAAACTTAGGGTGGTGTTATCTGTTACCTCCATTTGCTGAACTGATTAAGCCGCATTTACATTCTCGTTTCTTATTTGACATCTGGACACACATCGCGTCCTACGTCTTCGGTGTAATTGGTGGTTTGATATTAATCTGTTATTGTGTATATACTCGGTTTTTCAAGAAACAAACAAAAAACAAAATAGAACGGACAGCTGAAAAACAGGGGACGGTTTAAATTTCCGAATTTCCGGTATATACTGTACAGTGACGTAAAAGATTATTTTCCGAATTTGATATTTTGCGAAATATTATTGACCGCGATAATTTTGCGGCGAAATTTTTGGAACACGTCAGTAACAGATTCCGGGAAACTGATTCATAAAAATTACCTTCAATGGACAAAAAAGACAAAAAAAAACTCGAATCGCTCAACCAGAAATTAAGCGTTCTTAAGCGTCGTTTGGCAGGCGAGAAAAAAGCACCGGACGATCCGGCGGCAATTCCGATCCTGGAAAAAGAAATTGCCGTGTTGCAAGAACAAGTCGATAAAATCAAACAAGCTAATAATTAAATGTACTTATGACTGCTTCTTTTAGAACGGTTTAAAAAACTGATATGCCACAAATATTTTACGCAATTCCACTGATAATCGTCTTTTCTCTGGTTTACGCAGGGACCAGACACGAGTTACCGCGTCCGATTTTCACGCACGCGCTCCGGTTCGCCGGAAGTATCGTCCTGCTAATGCTGGTTATTGCCGGCCTTTTCGAACTGGTTTTTTTGCTGAAGGGGTAAAGTGAAGTGCGAATACTAATTCTCGGTGCCGGAACTGTCGGCTCGTCGGTTGCAGAAATGCTGTTTAATCTGCATCACGAAGTAACAATGGTCGATAACAATCCGAAAAAAATCCAACAAATTGACGCCGCACTTGACGTGACAACTA
>JBOFQC010000948.1:0-1855 GCA_051660725.1 Thermoguttaceae bacterium | reverse complement strand
AAATTTTTTGTTCTTCGTCGGAAAGCCGAACGATGTATATTTTTTTCATGGTAAACCTCCGTGTGTTGAAAACGGATATTATACCACAACTTGCCAAAACAGGTCAATCCCAATCGTTAATGTTTACAAGGCACTAGTTCTCGAAAATATTGATAGCTTTCAAAGATCGTTGCTGCATCCTTTGACAAAACAGTGGCCCTAGCACCAAGTTGTGGATTAAAAGCAAGCATTTTTTTTACGGATTGCTCAACAATGGTAAAAGAATTCCGGCCATCTTTTAGAGGACGCGAATAATTTTGTACTTTTTCAATGCCGTCAAACGAAGAAAGAAACTGAACGTTCCATTCTCTCGCAAATTCGATGATTTCGTCAGTTATGAGAGTACAATTCGTTGTCATCGAAATTCCTAACACCTTTTCGTGTTCTTTTGCACGACGAACGGCAAACGGCACAAGCCCCATAATCAACGGCCAACGCAACAAAGGCTCGCCTCCCATCAAGCTAATACTAATATTTTTATAGTGCCCCGATGCGTATAGAAACCAAACAATGGCATCATAAGCTGTCTGTTCCTGCATGGAACCGTGCCGCTTCTCCTTGAAACAGTAGCGGCAGTTCATGTTACATTCCAACGTCAAATCAATATCCATCTTATTAAATGGTCGATTTGATTGAGGTAATGCATTGAGATTAAGGTTCATTACCATCGGTTTTTAGAGTTGGTTAATTTTTTTCCTAAGCATGGTCATAAACAAGCGAATTGAACGCAATCGATAAACATGCGCATGTTTATCGCCTAACTACATGACAAAACCCTGAATCCACGAAATCGTTCGTTTGATTTTCCGCATTGCCGGTAATGTCCCTGCTTACGTCCGTCCCACAACGGTAGTTTTCACTCGGCTCTCCCGGTGATAACCGATCAAAGTCAGTGCCTTCTGAAGCAGCGCAACTTAGAGTGGACGCGGTAATTTTTTTGTTAAAACAGGAAAGCAAGTCACATCAAATTCGACAAAGTGCGCAGAATGAGCAAAATACAGCGATACAATTCAAACGAGATATGATTGAATTTTTATCCAATCAGCTTGGTTTTGTTACAGTAACACCAGTTTGTAATTTGCTCATTTTGTGCTGTTTGTGTATTTGCACTGCATTAGCCAATTTTCCGCGCCCGCTCTTACTGCCATTCATTACATTGTCGTAGAACTACTGGCAGCAATTTTCACTGCGAGACTTTCTCACTCCGAAGGGATCATACCAAGATCAGTAAGGGGAAAATCATCCGGTAGCGGCACGGGATTTTTAGAAAGATTCCGTAAAAACTTTCTTGAAACAACCAGCGTGTCCTTTTGGCCAGCAAAGGCGTAGGGGGTAAAAAAGTAACGAGTTCCTTCTGGGTTCCTAAAAAAATGAGATTGGATTTGCTGGGGAGCATCTAGCGAACCAATTCGAACATGCGTACCATTTGAATCGGGAAGGACAAATGCAAAAAGGCTCTCTCCAATCACGGCAAAAACACCAGTGTCAGTGATTATTTGGTTAAACTCCTTGAAATGCTCATATATTTCATCTTCCAAAACATACAGTAGTTTTTTCTCGTGAATATCTCCGGATGGCGATAATATGATTCTTTCGAACTGCCTTCCAGCCATTCGGACAAAGGAAAGTCGCCCGTCCAAACGGACAAAAAGTGGGCTCACAATGGAAGTATCTTTTTCTAGTGCTTTGTTAATCTAAAAACTTTGGATACAGTGATTCGAGTTTTATTCTTGCGTTATCTACTGTGAAGTGCCACTGGACACCCTTTTGATCTGCATTACGTGCGTTGGCCCAAGACTCAACCGCCATTCGTAAT
>JBOFQC010000947.1:0-12474 GCA_051660725.1 Thermoguttaceae bacterium | reverse complement strand
TGTTCAGGCACACAAAATGTGGCGTCAACTCCTTGCGTTGCTCAATCATGCGTCACGTTACAAAGTGCCGGCTCCAAAAGGAACGCAGGAATCGCTGATGGAATACGATCATCACCGCGGAACAAAAGAAATTCTACTTGACCGTGTGGTTTGGACCTCCGTTGAAGTTGCGGACACAATATTGTTTCTTCAGGCGGTGCTTGGCGACAACAAAGACGAAGAAGGTATTTTACCTTGGCAAAAAGCGGTGAAAACCGTGCTTGCGGCTGTTTTTAGAAGCGATGCGAAAAGTGTGCGAAAAACCTGGAATAAAATGCTTTCGCTTTTGTCGAAAGAGTCGCTTCTTTATATTCCAACATCACGTGGCGGAAACGCAGCGGATATTGTAAAATGCAGGTGTCTGCAGCAGGTGATTCTTCGGCTTTCGGAGTACGCGCCAAGACTCGGACTTTTGAGCGAGACGTTCCAGCTATTCGAAACAATACAGACAATGGAGCAGGCAAAATTGTCGAGGCCGGGAGCGATTACGGAGTTTGATCGGCTGGTGGAAACCGCAACACGCTCAATTTCGACCTGCATTGCCGAGTCGTCGAAAAATTGGCGTATTGGTAAAGACGACGAGTTTCCGACAACTGATCACGCTTTGGTTGATTACCTTGAGCGAACAATTGAGTTGATACTTGCCAGTTGGCTTTCGCACAGTCGCCAGATTCGTATTTCGCCGGTTGAATCGCTTTCTGATCGAGCAGTTTGGGACGAGATAAAAAATTTCATCCAGAAATACGGTCACGACATTTTCACGCAGCAATTCATGGGGTTCGGCAATTTACGAGCCGTTTTGCATCAGGGAGTTGAAAATTATTTGAAGGCGTTGATTCGTATTAAAGAGGACGACGACGAACTCGAGTCGGCGGAACTCCTGATTGACGATTTGCAAAAAGGGGTAATTTCGTGGGACGAAGCCGTGTTTTGCCTTGAAGTGATTTTCGAATCCGTTGCGGAAAATTATTCCGAGTACATTGATTATAACAGTACGACGACTCACTCGGACAAAGGCGAAAAGTTGTATATGTTGCTCGACATGCTCCGTGTCCTTACCGGTTACGAACGGATTTCCTGGAATTTGAAGCCGGTTTATTGGGTACATGACACAATGGTTCGTACAAAATGTGCAGAGGCCGCAAACCTTTGGGAACGTGCCGTTGCGAGACGAAGTTACAGTGCGGCTGAGGAACATATCCGACATTATACGAGGTTAAGTGAAAAGTACGGGATGTGGTTGCCAAGCGTTTACGAACGGTTGCAGGAGCGGTTCATTCGTCCGCTTCAAATTGATCGTATGTGTGGTTTGGTTCCAGCCGCTGTAAGGGAAGCGAGAAGTGAAGGGCCGAAAACAACTTTCCCGGAGCTTGAAAAGCAAATTGAGATATTTGCCCGTGAGCCAATGGGAGTAGGTTTCGAAATGCCGGAATGGCTCTCGTCGCTTCAGGAAGAGGTTATGTCAACACGGATTGATTTCAAGGAAGGTGAATCAAACGAGGACGCATTTAATCCAACCCCGAATTTTCCGCAGATTCGTCTGACGAGAAAAGAATTAGATAAACAGATCGAGACATGGGGTAAACGGGAATGAACATAGACGTTAGATGTTAGGCAAATCTGAAGTCTGAAGTCTTATGTTTACAATTATTTTACGCAAAATTTAGCTGTGTCAGTAATGAAAAACTTCCGGAATTTTGATTATCGCGGCATATCTGGCGAAATTGGCTCAGTGCTTACTCCTGATCTGTTCAGGAAGTTTGGACAAGTGCTCGGTTCGTCGGTTCCGGAAGGTGGAAAATTTCTCGTTTCTTCTGACATGCGGGTATGTGACACGGCGTTTTTTCCGCACCTGCTTGACGGTCTGCGTTCTACAGGAGTTTCGGTTGTTAACGTTGGTGCTTTGCCGCCTGCCGTTGTGTTTTATGCGCAGCAACGAATTAGCGCACAAGGGAGCGCGATTATTACGGTTCCGTTGGGAGCCGAGTGTTCTGCGCAAAGTGCAGATGAATCAATGCACGTTGCGACTGCCGGACATGGCTCGAATAAGCTTGGTTCTGTTGGTTTGATCTGGTCAATTGGCGGGAACATTTCAGGAACCGACCCGTTGGAAAATCTGCGAAAAGTAGCTCAAGGAGAAGATTTTCGGCCTCGTGTCTCAGATTCGGTTAATGAGTTGCGTAATTTGGACGTGACTTACGATTACGTCGCTTGGTTGCAGGAAACTTGGTTTGACACGCCGTTTGTGCCGATGCGTGTGGTTCTCGACCCGGTGTTTGGTTCTTGGGTTGGTAAGGCGAGAAAATATCTTCAGGCGGTTTTTCCCCGGTTGATTTTTTCCGCTATTCGAGAGGAAACGCTTCCGGTTCTGGTCGAGAGAATGTTTAAGGAGTCGAGTTTTATCAGTTCCGATCAGCTTTCGGCTGAAGTTGACCGAACACGGGCAAATCTCGGGTTTGCTCTTGGTCCGAGCGACGGACACCTGATTCTTGTTGATGAGAACGGGGTGCCATTTTCACACGACGAGCTGAATTTGCTTCTTATAAATTCGTTCGGCGAAGCGCTAAAAGGAGAAGTTTTCCTACACAATCTTGATTGTTCGACAAAAGTTATTTCTGCCGCTTGTGGTTTTGGTGCCGAACCGAGAAGTGTTGATCAGGCGAATAAATCTTTTGTTGATGAGATGCGAAAGACATCCGCACCTTTAGGGGTAACGTCGTCTGGCGAGCATTATTTTCGTGCGACACACGGAAACAATGACGTGCTTTTCACAATTTGTTGGATTATTGACTTTCTTTCGCACCGAAACGTACAGCTGTCAAAATTGCGTGATTGATGATTGTTGGTAAATTTTAATTTATTAAGGCGTCTGTTCCAAAAACGAGTCTGTCCCAAAAGCGAGCCGCCAACGTTAGTTGGCGGGTAAAGTTGGCAACTAACCCCAACAACCGAAAAACACAGCAAATTAATCCTTTGCGGTAAAACTGGAAAAATCTGCGTAATTATTACAAAATATTTCTTTTTCCCAGTTTACATAATTGAAAGAATAGTTTATTCTGGTATCTTCAGATGTACGTGTACACCTTTCGTACACATTCCCTTTTTTCGGCGTTTAAAACTGAAAGCAGTTGGTGCTGTTTGTGTGGTTTAGCCGAACAATTAACTTTGTCATATACAGATTATGAAAAACAGTTTAAAAAATCTAATTTTTAGTAGTGTAACACTTCGGGGTTCAATTCTGCTGGCACTGTTTGCTGCTTTGGTTCAGATTACTGGTGTGAGTACATACTCGCAAGAAAGACGCTATTACAATTACGGATATAACACCGAACCAGAGTGGTTGCGAGCTAATTCAGGTGAAAAAGTAATTTGTTACGGCACCCAGGTTACTGGAGTTGCACAAGAAACTACTAATTCCATGCCTTATCAACAGAAAAAAGTTCTGTCAAAAGATGAAGTTATTGAGGGAATAAAGTTAGCTTGCTCCGAAGCAAAAGAAAAAGTCGTAAAACCAACCGATTCTGATCTGGTTGATTTGCGTAAAAAAACATTACGAACAGTTGACGTTTTGAACCAGAAACTGTCTGGAAAAGCGAAGAGTCAAGACGCGGCGCAGTTGAAAGAAACATTGAAACTGTCGGAACTTAAAAAAGCACTTAGTTCAAAGGACGGATTCGATTCGGTATGTATTTCTGAAACGTTCCAGGGCTTTCAAGACAACCCTGAAATGTTCAAAGAAGAAATTTTCACACCTCTTAAAGAGATTGTCCGTCAGTATCTCGTAGTGGAAATGGCCGTAAACGACGAAAAGTTCACCGACAGTTTCGCTGCTTTCTGTGACGGTTTTCCGAAAATTGTCGAAATGTACCTCGTTGCAGAAAAGCCAGAGTATTTAGTTCCAATGGCAGACGCAATGATTTGGTTGACCGACCTCGGAACGAAAGTTGATTCTGCGAAACAGATTACCGACTTCGTTCGTGAAGCGTTTGAACAGCCGAACTTTTTCGCTTACGTAAGTGCCGACTTTATCGCCGCAGGTTTTGAAAAAGATATTGACGAACCAGTTGACGTACAGGAAATTATTTTGGGAACCCGTGTGCGTGGAAACGGTACAATTGTTGGTAAAAGTACTGCCACTCTTCGTCCTAATAACAACAAAGCCGAAATCCAAGTGTTGTTAGACACGAACATAAGTACGAGAACCGTTGGCGTGAACGGACCTGTCACTATTACAAACCAGAATTCCGGTCCGCTGACAAGTGAAAAATCGATTTACATAACAGGCGACAAAATTTGTGCAGCCGCTGCTGCTTCGGATGCAAGTATTGTTTCTCAAACGGTTAATCTTTGCATTAATGGTGGACACATTGTTCAAAAAATCGCCAGAAATAAGGTGCAGCAGAAAAAGCCGGCAGCTCAGGCAGAAGCAAATCGTCGTGCCGAGGTTAAGTTTAGCAAACGATTTGATAACGAAGTCAATCCGAAAATCACTGAGCTAAATGATCGGTTCCAAAACGAGTTCCGCAAGCCGTTGATTGCTGATGGATATTTTCCTGAAGTTTTGGATTTACGAACAACAGCAGAAGAGTTAATCGCAACTGTTTTGCTCGCTCCCAAATTGCATCCTTCTACATATTCAGCTCCGCCGACTGTTAATCAAGAAGGCACTGATTTTGTAATTGAGCTTAACCAATCATTACCGAACAACTTGGCAAAACTTGAACTTTCTGGTCGCCGTGTTGAAGAAGGCAAGATGATTGCAAATCTCAAGGAAAAGTATCCCAAATTGGCCGAGAATCTTAATCGGGACGAAGAACAGCCGGAACTTGCTGTTACTTTTGCAAATAAGTCGCCGCTTGCTGTTAGTTTTGCGGGTGATGTCGTGACTTTATGCTTGCATTTCGACAAATTGGAACAAGAAGGTCAGTCATATCCGGGCCTTGACATTACTGTGAAATACAGAATTCGTTCCGAAGAGATCGAAGAAAACGGCAGCAAATGTACGAAACTCGTCTTCGAGTTGGTTGAAACACCTTCAGTTTTCCCGCCGGGATTTGATCCGAATGGTGGAAAAACGCTTTCTGGCCGTGAACAGTTGATTCGCAATATTGTTATGCAGCGAATGGACAAATCGCTAAAGAAATCGTTTGAAATGAAGCCAATTGAATTACAAGGCCAATGGGAAGGACGCGGCAAACTTTACCCGTCTCTCGGAACCGCCGAAAACGGTTGGCTCGTCCTCGGTTGGACTTGGAAGTAGGGAAGACGTTAGATATAAGACGTTAGACGTTAGATTTTAGACATCAGATTTCAAATTTCTAATGTCTGGCGTCTAACGTCTAACGTCAACACCTAACCAAATATTTCTGCCACTTGACACTGGATATTACGTAGGTTACAGTGTGTTTTGGTATTATACTGGGAACGGTTTATATTTTCTGTCGGAAAATTCGGAACACCATGCCGTGTTACGGTATAAAAAGTTGTTTAACGGGTAGTGCAGGATTTTTGTGTTTTTTCTTTTTGCTCAAACTTCGAACCTCTTGTTCAGATTCGCAAGGGTACAGGAACCACGTGACTGGTTTTTACCTGTAGTCGTTACGCTTTTGCTTATATATTGGGCATATCGACGTTATTCGAAAGATGCAACTGACCTGAGCCTCTGGAAACGCGGATTTCTTTTTTTACTCCGTGTGGCTGCTATTATAACGCTTCTTATTTTTTATCTTCATCCTCAGTGGGAACGACTTGCTGGAATGTCGCGGGTTGCTATTTTAATCGACTCCAGTGCCAGTATGTCAAGTCGGGAGCTGGAAGAAACTGATAAATTCGAACATTTCTTGCCCGGAATGAGCGAACAGATTAGCTCTGGGAATATTGAAGGTCTCGAATCGGACGAAAACCTCAGCCGTGTTGATGTCGTTAATGATTGGCTTAGAAAAAGTGAAATAATCGAACAACTGCGTAAAAAACACGACGTTGTCGTTTATAAATTTGACAGCAATCTGGTTCGTCTTGCGGCGGAAAAGGCCGAGAGTCCGTTTGACACTTCTGACGCAGAAAAATCTGAATCAAATAAATCAGTTGATCCGTCTAGCGACTCTGAACAATCCGAAACGCCTGAGTCTACTGAGTTATCCGGGGCAGAATCGACCAAATTATCTGAATCTGCTTATCCGTCCGATTCGTCAGAATCGCCCGAAATGAAAAACGAAAAGCAAAAAGCGAAAGGAGAGTCGGCTGTTTCCGGCAACGTGATTGCCGGTTTGGTTGCGGAAGGGACTGAAACACGGTTAGGCGAGGCGATTCGTGATTTATTACAACGTGAACGTGGCCTGCCACTTGCCGGGGTGATACTGATTTCAGACGGCGGGCAAAACGCAGGTATGTCGACGGACCAGGCAGCTGAACTTGCGAAAACAACACAGATTCCGATTCATGCGATTGGAATCGGTTCGAAAAAGCAGCCGATTAATTTCCGTATTGTTCAATTTGAAGTTCCGGAGCGTGCGTTTCCAAGCGACCCGTTTACAGTGAAAGCGGTAATAGAAATGCAAGGCGAACTGGCGACTCCGGGCGGCGGAAACCAAACGGACCCAACTGAATCGCAGGCAGGACAGGAAAAAATTTCGTACAAAATGCCAGTTGAACTGCGGATTGCAACGGTATCTGATTCCGCAGAGCAGACTGGAGTAGATAAAAATGACAATTCAGCTTCAACGGTTTCGTCTGACGCGAGTAAAAAGTTGGAAAACGGAACCTTGTTGGAAACGCAGGAAATCGAAATTACTCCCGGCGCAAAACGTGAAGTCGAGTTCGAGGTTAAGCCTGATAATATTGGCAAATACCGATTACAACTTAGTTTAACGGTTCCGAAAGAGGATTTCGTGCCGGAAGATAACACGCAAAGCGGAGTTGTTGAAATTGTTGACCGAAAAGATCGGGTATTGCTTTTCGCAGGTGGGCCGTTACGCGACTACCAATTTTTGTGTAACCAGCTTTTCCGGGATAAGTCGGTTTTAGTTGACGTTTATTTACCGTGGGCGGCTGTTGGAATTTCACAGAGTGCGGACAAAATTTTGGATTCATTTCCGTCAGATCGTGCGGAAATGTTCGAGTACGACTGTGTTGTTGCGTTTGATCCTGATTGGCGGTTACTTTCACCTACTCAAATTGATGTGCTTGAAAGCTGGGTTGCTCGTGGTGGCGGAATGGTTGTCGTGGCAGGTCCGATTTTTCTGGCGGACACGATTACCGGTTGGACATCTGATCCGTCAATGAATAAAGTCCGTGCAATGTATCCGGTTGAAGTTTCGACGCAAGGTCTTTCTTCGGTGTTGTCGTATCGAACGGATTCGCAGCCGTGGCAGATAAATTTCACGCGAGACGGAGAAGCGGCGGAGTACTTACGACCTGCCGATTCGGAAGTCGAATCGCGGGCAATTTGGAGCGATTTTCCAGGCTTTTACTCGTTTTTTATCGTAAAAGGAGTAAAGCCGACTGCTAAGTTATTGGCCAAATCTACGTCTCCTGACGCTGCTGGAAGCGGCGGTACAGCAGCGATTTTTGCCGAGCAGTTTTACGGTGCGGGTCGTGTTTTTTATATTGGTAGTGCGGAACTGTGGCGGCTGCGAATGGTAAACGATTCGTATTTTGAGAAGATTTTTACAAAAATAATCCGTTACGTTTCGCAGGGCCGGTTACAGAACAAGTCGCAGCGTGGTTCTTTGGCAACGGACAAAAAGCGTTATTCTCTTGGCACAACGGCGTCGATTCGTGCGACTGCTTATGACGACCAATTTCGGCCTTGTGACATGCCGACTCTTTCACTTGACTTGATTCGACCCGATTCGAAAGTACAGAAAGTTCAGCTTCAACTCGACCCGAATGTGCCGGGCACATATTCCGGTTTTGTACCGCTGTTATCAGAAGGAAACTGGACGTTAAAGTTTCACCTGCCAGGAACGGATGAGGTTTTGGCTGAAACCGTTCAAGTTCGAATGAGTGATCTTGAAAGCGAAAATCCAAGTCGCAACGAACCGTTATTACGAAGTGTTGCGACCAAAACAGGCGGACAGTATTTTAACTCAGTTTTTGACGCATTACTTCCGAAAATAGATTCTGATCTTGTCGTGTCAAAGAACGCTGATCCAGAAACCGGCGTGGAAACGACAATTTTGGATTTGCTTCCGATACGATCACAACGAGCGGTGCTTGACACAAAAGCAGAAGAGGAAACCATGTGGATTTTCCTTTACGTTCTTTGTGGATTGGTTTGTACCGAATGGTTTTTCCGTCGACTGTTCAGATTGGCTTAATTTAGACGTTTGACGTTGGAGATGAGACGTTAGAGATTCCGATGTTCGGCGCTAGGGTCTGCATATTTGAGACCGCTTTTGGTGTATCTGTAAAATAGCGGAAAATGGAGGGTATTTAACGGTTTTGCCAATCACGCTGGAAATTTGTGCGCGCTTATTTATCTGAGTCTGAATAATCCTCATGTTGTACACGAACGGAATATTGTGTATAATAATGTTTCCTTGTGACATGAATTTTTTTAGCCACGAGTGAGATTATACTGTATGGGTATAAAGTTCACCTAACCCAATTTGGGTATGTTACAAACTTTTACCTCCAAATACACAAAAACTTCGGTAAACCGAACCGACCAACGGAAGGTGGCACACTTTCCGCAAAGCGTATAAAAATACCGTTTAACGGTATTCCTCTCCTTACATTATATGAATTTGAAAATCGAAAAGATGCTTTCGCAGCTGGGCCAATGGCTTAAAGGAGACGGTCCAGAGAACGATATTGTTATTTCCAGTCGAATCCGTTTGGCGCGAAATTTAAGTGGTTTTCCATTTCTTGTTCGTTCCAGCGAACAGGATAGAGTGTTGGTGCGCGACTCGGTAAAGAATATTTTGCCGGAAATATTTAACGATGATGAAATATATTATGTTGATTTACAGGATATTCCACAGATAGATCGGGCTTTTTTGCTTGAGCGTCAGCTGATAAGTAAGGAAATTGTAGAATCAAATGGACCTCGTGCCGCCGTTTGTGATAAGGATGAGCGGTTCAGCATAATGGTAAACGAAGAAGATCATATTCGTTTACAGTCAGTGACAAGTGGTTTCGACCCGGAAAAAGTTTGGAACTGTATTAACGAGCTGGACAATAAGTTGGAGAGCCGACTTAATTACGCTTATAGCGAAAAGCTCGGTTATTTGACCGCTTGCCCAACAAATGTCGGAACCGGCATGCGCGTGAGTGTTATGCTGCATATTCCCGCTTTGGTCGCTTCGAAAGAGATCGAAAAAGTGTTTCGCAGTTTGCAAAAAGTGAATCTGGCAGTGCGCGGCATGTACGGCGAAGGTTCGCAGGCACTTGGCGACTTTTTCCAGATAAGCAACCAGATTACGCTTGGAAAAACAGAAGAAGAACTTATAAGTAAAGTCGCCGATATTGTACCGCAAATTATTTCGTATGAACGTCAGGCTCGTGATTTTTTGCGTAAAGAAAAGCTGGACAACGTTATAGATCGAAGCAGTCGGGCTATTGGCGTTTTAAGTACTGCCCGAACGATCAGCAGCGAAGAAGCAATGGATCACCTGTCAAGTATACGACTCGGAGTCAACATGGAACTGATTGACGGACCGAGTATTGAAACGGTAAATGACCTGTTATTGCATATTCAACCGGCGCATTTACAGAAACTGGTCGGCACCCTTCTGGGGTCGAATGACCGAGATTTGGCCAGAGCTCAGTATTTGCGTAAACGACTATCAGAAAAAACTGTTAGTGAAGGTTAGTGGCAGAAATATTTCTGACACTCCGTATTGCCCGGTTTCGAACAAACTTTTTTAGGACTAGTAGTCATGTTAAATAAGAATCGACTAGGATTTCCATCATTTTCTTATATACCATTATGTGTTGTGATTTTGGTGTTTTTTACATCATTTTCTGAAACTGTGCCAACGGCATTTTCGCAAGAAGTATTTTCAGAAGGGACTGCAACAAGTGGTGTCCCTTCCATTTCGTCGGAAATAGTGAAAACGGTTTCGCCGTTGATTGACGACAAGGTTGCTCTCGTCGTATACGTAAATTTATCTCAAATTGACTTCGATTTGCTTTTGGACAAAATAATCGGCTTTGTCGAAGAATCTGTTGCTAAAGAGCAAATTGATGCCCAACGAATGACCGCTATCAGGTTGGGCGTAACGCAGAATTTTAATTACATGTTCCGTGACTTCATGGAGATTCGGACCAAGTTAATGGAAGAAGCGGGTGTAAACGATCTTTTTCTGATAATGTATTCTGATACGACAGCGCTCGTTCCGATGATAATTGCAGCACCGGAGCAGGGTAAAACTGACATTCAGAAACGGGCGTTTGAGCGAGTAATTCGTAACGTATTTCCGATAACGTTCTCTGATCGAGGGTTTATGATTGGAACGTCGCCAAATTCATTGGCTTTAAGAGACGAAGCGGAAGAAAAGATAAAAACAAAAATTGCCAATTTGCAGCCTGTTTCAACTGAAAGTTTGGCACCAGCGTTTGCGCAGCAGGCAGATGCGGCTTTGGTTATTGTTGGCGTTTTGCCTCCCAACGCTGCAGATTTAATTAGTCAGGCAAATGCCCCGGCGAATATTTCGCCGATAATTATTCAACTTGGAAAGTTCATGTCGCAGCGAATGCAGTGGCTTTCGGTTGGCTTTAGCATAAAGAACTCTTCTGTTCAAGTTATTGGACAGACGCACTCGAACAAGGACGCTTCGGAAATTTTGTTGGCAATACAGAAAGCTTCCGAGTTCGCTATTAGTGAAATAGCGAAAAAACCGCCGGAAAACTCTGATGTAAACAAATTGTCGGACTCAATCAAAATGCTTTCCACGCAATTTACCCCGACTGTGCAAAACGACACGCAGTTGGTTTTGTTGCTTGATAAAGAACGTCCGCGAGCAATGACTCAGTTGTTGGTTCCGTTGCTTATCGGTTTCCAGACCACGCAACAACTCGCTTGGAATAATCAGTGTTCGCAAAATCTAAAAACAATCGGAACTGCAGTAATAAAATATAAAACGGCTAATGGTGCATATCCGCCGCCCTGGACAGTGGACAGTAATGGTAAACCACTGCAAAGTTGGCGTGTGCTCATTTTGCCTTACTTGGACGAACAAGAACTTTACGATTCGATTCATTTGGATGAGCCTTGGGACAGTGAATATAATCAGCAATTTCATAAACAGATGCCGTCTATATTCCGATGTCCTGCGAGTGTAAATGCTAATAACACGACGACGTCATACACGATGATTGTCGGACCGGATGCTTTTTCCGATTCCGGCGTTCCGACCAAGCCTGACGAGATTACCGACGACCTTGCAAGCACAATTATGATTATTGAACGCAAGACACCGATCTGCTGGATGAAAACGGATGAAATTTCTGAAAACGCCGCTTTAAACGGTTTGGGAATTGATCGTGGCGCTGGTAGCGACCACGCTACTGGCGGTGCAAACGCTTTGTTTTTCGACAGTTCTGTTCGGTTTATTAGAAAAGGTATTCCAGTAAATATTTTAAAGTCGGTTATTACCTTTAATGGTAACGAACCGGTAAAGTTACCCTAAGTTAGGCTTTAGGCTTTAGGAGTTAGGAGTTAGACTTCATGTAATTTCGAATCACCTGCTCACCTATCACCTATCACCTATCACCTATTAAATACTTTCCTTTTATATCAGCCCCAAAAATATGAAAAATGTTGTTGTTTTAATTTTGGGCGGAGGTCGTGGAACACGACTTTATCCGTTAACGAAGTTTCGCTCAAAACCAGCGGTACCGATTGGTGGAAAGTACAGACTAATCGACATACCGCTTTCAAACTGTATTAATAGTGGTTTGAATCAGCTTTATGTGCTTACTCAGTTTAATTCCGCGAGTCTGCATCACCACATACACTCGTATTCGTTCGACCATTTTAGTAATGGGTTTGTCGAAATACTTGCAGCACAGCAAACATCTGACAATACAACGTGGTATCAGGGCACAGCCGACGCGGTTCGGCAGAATCTCAATTTGGTTCGGCAGCGAGGCGTGGACTATGTGCTGATTCTGTCCGGTGACCAATTGTACCGTATGGATTTTCAGGAGATGATTCGTACTCACGAACAATCCAAAGCTGACGTAACGATATCTGCTGTACCGGTTTGTGACGATCAGGCGTCTGGACTCGGAATTATGAGATTGGACGCATCGGGACGTGTTGTCGGATTTTTGGAAAAACCCAGTTCATCACAGGAACTTGAGCATGTTCGCACTGATCCGAATTGGATTGCATCAAAAGGAATCGAACCGAACGGACGCACTTGTTTGGCAAGTATGGGAATATATCTTTTCAACAAATCGACCTTGCTGGAAGTGCTTGAAAAGACG